>JAKSDN010000675.1 GCA_022360075.1 Kiloniellales bacterium
GCGGTGAACCGATACGAGATCCTCGCGGTTTCCTACGCCAAGCAGGCCAGCGAGCTGCGCCGGCTGGCGCTCGCCTGGCAGGCGAAACCGGACCGCGACAGCCCGGCGGCCTGGTCGGCCTTCGTCATGGCCTGCGAGTCCGCGATCTCCGCGGAGAACCGCGCCTGGATGGCCAGGATGATGGAAGACGTCCAAGGCATCGAGGACGTGATCCGGAACGTGTCGGCGGGGCGGTCGTGAGGGGCGGTCCGTGAGGGGGCTCGCTGGCTTTTCGGAGACGGTCTCACGCTTACGGCTGGGGTCGGGTTAGTGATACAGTCCCGAAATAAGGATGTGTATTCAGGACCTTAGCTTTCGGCATTTCATTCTTTGTCATTGCCGGGCGGGCGAAGCCCGAGCGCTTCGCGCTCCCGGCAATCCATCCCGGTCCGAGTCTCTGACCTCGATGGACCCTCGGGTCAAGCCCGAGGGTGACAGAACAAAAGAGATGTCGAGTAAGAACCACCTGAAATGTAACGCTCTTTCCGGGCCGTCACTGATCCACGGGGGCTGCCCAAGGACGAAGCGCCGTTCATGCACTGATGGCCAAGACCGACCCCAGCCATAATATTTCCGCATATTTTCTACCGCCAAATCGATTTTCGTTTCTACCAGAGACCTGTCAGCATGCGGCGTCCAATGCCTCGAGAGCAAAACGGACAGAGGAGGTCAGTATCATGAACCCAAGAGTGTGGCGGCTCGCCGGCATGGGCGTGCTGGCGGCGGCGTTTCTGCTGGGCGCGCGCGTTCCGGGCGAAGCGGCGGAGACGCGTTTCGTCTCCATCGGCACCGGCGGCGTGACCGGGGTCTACTATCCGACCGGCGGGGCGATCTGCCGGCTCGTCAATAAGAACCGCAAGGAGCACGGCATCCGCTGCTCCGTCGAATCGACCGGCGGCTCGGTCTACAACATCAATACCATCCGCGGGGGCGAGCTCGACATGGGCGTGGCCCAATCCGACTGGCAGTACCACGCCTACAACGGCACCTCGAAGTTCGAGGACGCCGGCGCCTTCAAGGAGCTGCGCGCGGTCTTCTCCGTCCATCCGGAGCCGGTGACCATCATCGCGCGCAAGGACTCGGGCATCACCCATCTCGACCAGTTGCCCGGCCACCGGGTCAACATCGGCAATCCGGGCTCCGGCACGCGCGGCACCTGGGAGGTGATGGAATCCGCGCTCGGCTGGAAGCGCGACGACTTCCCGCTCGCCGGCGAGCTCAAGTCGGCGGAGATGGGCGCGGCCCTCTGCGACAACAAGATCGACGCCTACTTCTGGCTGGTCGGCCATCCCTCGGGCCTGACCAAGGAGACCACGACGACCTGCGATTCGGTGATCGTCGAGGCGAGCGGTCCCGTGATCGACAAGCTGGTCGGCGAGAATCCCTACTATCGCTACGCGACGATCCCCGGCGGCATGTACCGGGGCAGCCCCAACGACGTGAAGACCTTCGGCGTCGGCGCCACCTTCGTGGCCTCGACCGCGACCCCGCCCGAGGTGATCTACCAGGTGGTCAAAGCGGTCTTCGACAACTTCGAGGCCTTCAAGGGCCTGCACCCCGCCTTCAAGCACCTCAAGGAGGCCGAGATGATCAAGGACGGCCTCTCGGCACCGCTGCACGACGGCGCGGTCAAGTACTACAAGGAACGCGGCTGGATGTAGACCGCGTGAAACGCTTGCGCAGAAGACCCTTGGGGGGAGCGCGCTCCCCCTTCTTTTTTCCGTTCGCCTTGTAAGAGGGGCAAAAGTCCGGGCGAGAATGGATCGTCGTTCTGCGACAGGAACGGCAAGGGGCTTGGCGCGCTGGACAAACAGCCCGCGTGCTTCGAGACGCGCTCTGCCGAGCGCTCCTCAGAGTTTGTGAAAAAATTGACGTGTGGCTGGAATGCAATCGTGCGTCCTTCGAGACGCCCGCCAAGGCGGGCTCCTCAGGATGAGGACATTTCTTAATGCCATCAAAGGCTTACC
>JAKSDN010000965.1 GCA_022360075.1 Kiloniellales bacterium
CGCCGTCGTCTCGGCCTCGATGTGGCTGCACGAGGTTGTCGATGCCAACGAACCCTCGCGCCGGGCCTATACGCCGATCAACGGCGGCAGCGGCCCCGCCATGCGGCTGGGGCTCCGCGGTGACGACGTCCTCAACCACATTCGCTGGATCAACGGCCCCTTCGCCGAGTCTTTGACGGCCGTACAAAAGGGCGATGTGGACCTGATCGACCTGGCTGCGCAAGGCCTGACCGAAGGCGATGACTGCCACGGTCGGACGATCGCGGCAACGGCGGCGCTGGTCCGCTTGCTGTCCCCCGCGATCGAGAGCCAATCCGACTCCAAGAGATTCCTTGATCAAGGGCCGAGCTTCTTTCTGAATCTCTGGATGGCCGCCTGCAAATGCATGCTCGCCGCGGCGGCCGGCGGCTCGGTCAGCAGCGTCGTGACCGCCGCCGGCGGCAACGGTGCCGAAAGCGGGATTCAGATCGCCGGGGCTCCCGGCCGCTGGTTCACCGCGCCGGCTGCTCCGCCGAGGGGCGATCTCGGCGACACGCCCGCCGACCGTGCCCTTGGGGCGATCGGCGACAGCGCGATCGTCGACGTGGCCGGCTTCGGCGCCATGGCCATGTCCTATGCGGCCGCGCAGAAGGAACAGCTCGGCCGCTTCATGCCGAGCGACGGCTTCGACCTGCCGGGCCTGATCCTGAAGCGGGTCCATCCAGGCTTCGGCGCGCTCGACCTCAGGATCGGCCTCAGGGCCGAGGACGTCGTCGCAAGCGGCCGCACGCCCGTCGTCTCCCTGGGCATTCTTGACCGATGGGGCGAAGCGGGCAGACTGGGCGGCGGCATCTACCGGATGCCCGGGTCGGTCTTCGAAGAAGCCATGTCCGCGCTGCGGACTCGGCAAGAAGGTGCAGCCCCATGACCGCGCGCTGGGGCCTGGTCCTGCTTCCGCCCTTCATCTTCAGCTTCTTCCTGGTGGCCGCCTCGCAGTCCGTCTTCCTGGAGATGAGCTTCTTCAAGGATCTGGGTCTGGGCCGCAAGGGCGAGGACTTCGTCTTCGACAACTACACGCGCTTCCTGACCGATTCCTTCTACCTCTGGGCTCTCTGGACGACGGTCAAGACCTCGGCGCTGGCCGCCTTGTTCACCCTCGTGCTCGGCTTTCCCGTCGCCTACCTGATCGCGCGCATGCGCTCGCGCTGGGCGATGGTGCTGATCGCCGGCATCGTGGTCGCCACCTTCGTGACGATCGTCATCAAGGTCTACGGCCTGATCGTCATCTTCTCGGCCAACGGCCTGCTGAACAAAACCTTGATGGGGCTCGGTATCCTGTCCCAGCCCTTCACGATCTTCGGCAACGTCACGGGCGTCGTCGTCGGGCTGATGCACTTCACCCTCGGTTTCGGCGTCCTGCTGCTCTACAGCGTGATCCAGACCATCCCGCGCTCGCTCGAGGATGCGGCGGCGATCCACGGCGCCAGCCGCTGGCGGGTCTATTGGCGGGTGATCTTTCCCCTCGCCCTGCCCGGCGTCACCGTGGGCGCCCTGATGATCTTCAATATGTCGATGGGCGCCTTCACCTCCGCCGCGCTGCTGGGCGGCGGGCGGGTCTTTACCCTGCCCGTCCTGGTTCAGCGCGTCGTGATGATGGAGCTCAAGTTCTCCATGGGCGCGACGCTCGCGGCGATCCTTCTGGTCTCCGTCATCGCAATCAACCTGCTGTCGATCTTCATCCTGCGCCGGATGAAGGCGGCGCACCTGGTCGTGGTCTGAGCAGGGGCCGGGCCATGACACGCGCCGAGCAATATCGCATCAAACGGGCCACGGGCGTCTGGGCTTTCCGTGCCTACTGCACGCTGTCCTACATCTTCCTGCTCTCGCCGATGGTCGTCGTGATTGGCACCTCGCTCAACGGCCCGAAGGGCACGACCGACGCCTCCTTCCAGTTCCCGCCGGAGAACGTTTCCCTCTACTGGTATGGCCGCATCCCCGAGGCGCAGATCGAGGCGCTGGCCCTCAGCTTCGCGCTGGCCGGAATCGCCGCGCTCGGCGCCTGCGTGCTGGGCGTGCCGGCCGCGCTCGGGCTGGTGCGCAGCAACCTTCCCGGCAAGGCGCTGATCTCGACGGTCTTTCGCGCGCCCCTGCAGATCCCCTCGATCGTCACCGGGATCGCCTTCCTGCAGCTCTTCTATCTGATTGGCGATCTGACCGGCTTTTACTGGCAAGGCACCCTGCTCGGCCTGGCGATCGGCCACATCTTCGTGGCGACGCCTTACGTGGTCGGCACCGTGACCGCGATCCTGCAGCGCTTCGACATGCGCCTGGAGGAAGCGGCCTTGATCCACGGTGCGACGCGCTGGCGCGCCTTCCGCCGGGTGACGCTGCCCGTGATCATGCCCGGCGTCTATGCCGGCGCCCTCTACGCCTTCATGGTCTCCTTCGGCGACGTGCCGATCGCGATCTTCCTGACCGCCCCCGGCTTCGTCACCTATCCGGTCGAGCTCTTCACGGCGCTGGAAAACGACTTCGACCCCAGCATCATGGCCTCGGCCTCGATGGTGATCTTCCTCTGCCTGATCGCGCTGCTGGCTGTCCAGAAGCTGGTCGGGCTCGATACCCTCTTGCGCACCGGCGGCGGCGGCGGTCGGTGACGAGGACGCGAGATTTCATGAAACAGGGACAATAACCAACTCAGAAAAGAAGCGATTGAACCGAGTGACAAGGAGGATGGACATGGAACGGACTCGGAAACTGCTGCGCGCCGGCGTCTTCGTCGGCTCGCTGGTCGCGGCGTCCGGCGTGATGCAATTCAGCGCCGTTGCCGGAGAATTCGACGGCGTGACGCTGCGCGTCGGCACCTGGGGCGGCTCCTGGAAGGCCAACATAGAGGAAAGGATCGTTCCCAAGTTCGAGGCTTTGGGCGGCAAGATCGAGTTCGTGACCGGAAGCCCGCAGGCGAACCTGGCCAAGGTCATCACCGGCCGCGGCAAGGCGCCCTTCGACGTCATGGAAATCCTCGACGCCCAGGTCGCAGACATGCTCGAGTCCGGCTTCCTCCAGCAGGTCGACCTCGACAAGATCCCGAACACGCGCCACGTCGAGTCCTTCCAATACAACGAGAACATGGTGGGCTCGTGGCATACCCAGGAGGTCATCTGCTATCACGTCGACAAGTTCAAGGAGATGGGCATCCCGGTGCCCACGACCTATGCGGATCTGATCCGCCCGGAGCTGGCCGGCAAGGTCTCCTTCCCCGACATCAACTCGGGCGGCGGGCTCGCAAACTTCACTGCCGTCAACATCGCGGCCGGCGGCGACAAGGACAACGTGATGCCGGGCCTCGAGCTGATCAACAAGATGCAGGTGCTCAAGTTCTGGTCGCGTGGCGGCGAGACGCTGTCTCAGTTCCAGTCCGGCGACATCGTCGCGGCCATTTCCAATGGCGGCTGGTGCCTGCGCACAAGAAAGGCCGGCGTCAATGTCGACTCGGTCCACCCGGATCTCGGCAACGGCAACGTCGGGGTCGCCAAGGTCGGCTGGCTCGGCATCATGAAGAGCTCCGAGGACAAGAACGTCGACGCCGCGCACTGGTTCATCAACGAGTATCTCGAAGAGGACTTCCAGCTCCTCTTCGCGACCAAGAGCGGCATCATTCCGATCAACAAGGGCGCCATCGAGCGCATGCACGAAGACGAGGTGATCCGCGACATCCTGGTCCTCGATCAGGCCAAGATCGCCAACGAGCTGCGCTTCGACTATGCCGGCGTCAACCTGTCCGACTGGACCGACCAATGGAACCGGATGGTCGCGCGATAGCGCTTGTTCGGTAGAATCCGTCAGTTCATCGGAAACGATCGGGAGGGGCCGCGAGCATGGCAGGCGTTCGGCTCGAGAAGGTCAGGAAGGCCTATGGATCCGTCGTCGCGCTCCAGGAGATGGACCTGGAGATCGAGGAGGGTGAGTTCCTCACCCTCCTCGGCCCCTCCGGCTGCGGCAAGACCACGACCCTGCGGCTGATCGCCGGTTTCGTCGAGCCGACCAGCGGCAACATCCTGCTCGGCGACGAGGACGTGACCGGGCTGCCGCCGCAACACCGCAAGATCGGCATGGTGTTCCAGGACTATGCGCTCTTCCCGCACCTGACGATTCACGACAACATCGGCTTTGGCCTGAAGGAGCGCGGTGCCGGCAAGGCCGAGATCGAGGCGCGCGTCCGCGAGCTGCTGGAGCTGGTCCAGTTGCCCGGCGTCGAGAGTCGCTATCCCTCAGAGCTGAGCGGCGGCCAGGCGCAGCGCATCGCCGTGGCCCGGGCGGTCGCCTATCCGCCGCGCGTGCTGCTGATGGACGAGCCCCTCGGGGCGCTCGATCTCAAGCTGCGCGAGACGATGCAGATCGAGCTGCGTCGCATCCAGCGCGAGCTCAAGATCACGACGGTCTTCGTCACCCACGACCAGACCGAGGCGATGAACATGTCCGACCGCATCGTCGTCATGAACCATGGCCTGATCGAGCAGGTGGGCACCGCGGAAGAGATCTACGACAATCCGAAGACCAAGTTCGTCGCCGACTTCGTCGGGCAGATCAACCTGATCGAAGGCGACGTCATAGAGACCAAGGACGGCTTCGCGACCCTTAAGGTCGGCGAAGGCACCGCCGTGCGCGCGCGGATGCCCAACGGCGTTGCCCGCGGCGCCTTCGCCATCGCGATCCGGCCCGAACACCTGCGCATCCTCGAAGACCAGAACAGCGCCACCGACGCCAATCAGCTCGACGGCAAGGTGGTCGGCACGATCTTCAGCGGCAATCTGCTGAAGGTCTTCGTCGACATCGGCATGGAAAAGCCCCTGGTGCTCGAGGACCGGCCGCAGAACGTCTCGCTGGCAGAAGGCGCCAGCGTGCGCGTCGCCTGGTCGCCGGGCGACGGCATCCTGCTCAAGAACTGAGCGCGGCAGTACGGTAAGTGCAAAGCGACGCTCTTTCCTTCGATTTCGGCTTCGCGCCCTGCCGCGTGCGCTTCGGCCCCGGCCGCCTCGTGGAGGTTCGCGAGATCGCCGCACAGGGCGACGCGCGCCACGTTGCCTGGATCGTCGATGAGCATTTCCAGGCCGGCGCCGGCGCAAAGATCCTGGCGCAATGCCTTTCCCAGGTGGGGGCCGAGAGCGCCGTCCACGCCATGTCGCCTGGCGAGCCCGACACGCGCTCCGTCGAAGCCTGCCACGCGTTCCTCCAGACCAAGGACTTCGGCCTGATCGTCGCGCTCGGCGGCGGCTCGACCATGGATGCGGCCAAGGTGGCTCGTCTGATGCTCGCGAACGCTGGCGGCGTGGAGGCACTGGCCAACGCCCGAGCGCCGCTGAACCGGCCGGAGCCGCCCCTGATCTGCGTGCCGACCACCGCCGGGACCGGCTCCGAGGTCTCGGAGATGGCCATCATCTCGAAGCCGGGGACCGACATCAAGCTCAGGGTGCGCAGCCGCGACGCCATGGCCGAGATCGCCCTCCTCGATCCCGAGCTGCTGCTGAGCCTGCCGAAGTCGCCGAC
>JAKSDN010000776.1 GCA_022360075.1 Kiloniellales bacterium
ACAGGCCTTGAAAATCCGCAAGTTCATCGGCACCAGCGAAAACGCCGTTCGCATCCAAATCGCCGTCGCCCTGATCGCTTTCCTGCTCCTGCGTCTGGCTCACATCACCGTCAAAAGCAAACTGCCAGCCCTCGACTTCGCTCGCATCCTGCGCGCTAACCTCATGCACAAAAGGCGATTGGATCAACTCCACCCCTCGGATTTCAGACCGCCAGGCTGCCCTAAACAAACCGCATTCGCATGGACATGACTAAACATGCAAATCCCTTGCCGGACAGCCGTGGGTCAAGCCCGAGCATGACAGTTACCCCTTCGGCGTCACCCTCGGGCTTGACCCGAGGGTCCATTGGCGGGCCAGACCGTGACCCGAGTGGGATGGGCCTGGCGGTTCCGCAACGACCGTGGATGCTCGGGTCAAGCCCGAGCATGACAATTTGGAGTGTGGCTATCGCCTCGCCAAGCCTGCGCATCCCTCTCCCCCCAGTGGGGAGAGGTTAGGGGAGGGACTCCCCACCAATGATCAAGGTGGAATATAGCGGGGCTGTAACCCCGCTTGGGTCAAGCGGCATGATGGTTCCTTGAATGCTGTGGGTCGAAGGTGGTCTGGTTTTGGAGCATGGCGCAGGCAACGGCGAGCAGACGGTCGGCGACCGATCGCAGGGCCCGGGCGTGACCGTGCCCGCGGCTACGCAGGGCGGCATATTTGGCGCGGCTCCTGGGATCGTGCTGCACGGCCACTCGCGCCCAGTGATAGATGGCGTTGGCGAGCCGGACGTGCGCGGCGAGGCGTCGGAGGACGATCTTGCTCTTGCCAGAGCGTTTGGTGACCGGGGCAACCCCACACAGGCACCTGAGGGCGTGGTAGTCTCGCCGTTGCAGGGGATCGAAGGCCTCTGCGAGCAGCGTGGCGAGGACGATCCTGCCGACTCCTGGCAGGGATGCGAGGATCGTCACGTCGCGCTGCTCGGCCTTGTGCCCCGACGCGGCCTCCCCGCTCTCGGCGAGCTTGCGGGTCAGGCGGTCGAGGCGGCGGTGAGCATCATCGAGCTGCCGGTTGACCAGGGCGAGGCGCTTGGCGACGGCCTTGATATGGGCGGTCGCCGCCTCGGTGGTCCCTGCGGCGACGGTGATCGCCGGCGCGCGCAGCCGCTCGACCAAGCCCGTAGCGTCGATACGGCGGATCCGGTGACGTTTGAGCAGCTTTGCGAGGGTGTCCTCGCGCACCCGCCGGGCCGCCTTGGGCGTCGGCACGCAGGCCCAGAGCTCGAGGACCCAGGGGGCGGCGAGGTCATCGGTTACCTCGAGGATCTGCGGATAGTAGCGCCACAACTGCTCACGGATCCGGTTGGCGAGTCGGGTGCGTTCCTGGGTGAGGTCCTCGGCGATACGCGACCACTCGCGCAGCTCGATGACCACGGGATCGACCGGGACGAGACGGCGGAAACCCTGTGGGTCGGTCCGCAGTGCGCCGGCCAAGACCTCGGCGTCGCGGCTGTCGTCTTTGGCGCCGGCCGGCGAGAAGCGGTCGCGGAAGCGGTCGAGCTGCTTGGGGTTGATGGCATGGACCCGAAAGCCCCGCTCCATCAGGCTGTCGACGACCGGGCCGTGCGGCACCTCGATCGCGACGTCGATCTCTCCCGGCGGTGCCGCCGTCAGGGCAACTATCCACTCGGCCATCTCGGCGAGCCCGGCGCCGCCGTGCGCAAAGCCGCGCTCGCCGAGCTTGTTGTTCCGCGCGTCCGACAGGTGCACGTGGTGCGTCTCGGACGCCCAGTCCACGCCGACGAACCACTGACGCTTATCCTCCATTGCAACAGCCCTCCTCATGGTCGAGCCGCCGCGATGCCCGCCGATCCCTGTACTGGCGCTCGATGGCGCAGACTCCCCACGGGGCATCCATCGCGGCCACCTGCCGAGGCACTCGTCCCCCCCAGGTGCTCGCAGCACAGGGGGCATTTGGTCGCTCCCGGCAGGTTGGCCCGATCAGCCGAGCTTAACCGAGCTCGACGCAGATCGCTTTGAAAGGTACAGGGG
>JAKSDN010001505.1 GCA_022360075.1 Kiloniellales bacterium
CCGTCGACGTGATCGGCCAGCTCGTCGCTCCAGCGCAGCTTGACCAGATCGATGCCGAGCTTCTCCCGGTCGATCAACGGCAGCGTCGGGTGGGCGGTGCCATCCAGGCAGATCCGATAGCCGCGGTCGTGCAGGAAGTCGCGGGCGAAGTTGAATCCGGAAGGATTGGCGACGACGTCGACGAGCTGCAGCTCGACCATCACGGCGCCGGAGGCACGGTCCTTCAAGATCGCGTCGAGCCCGAGAAACTCGCCGGAGAGCAGGGTCTCGATGTTCAGGTTGAGGCTGATCTGGCGGCGCAGGCTCGCGTCGTCGCTGCGGCTCAGCATCGCAATCATCCGGCGGTCGAGATGCCGGGTCAGATCCTGGAACAGCCACGGATTGGCGGCGAGATCGTAGCTCGGCAAAAGGCTGTCGCGCAGGCCACCAATGGAGAAGTAGACCTCGTAGAGGATCGGTTTCAGGTCGGCTGGCGTGGCGACCGCGCAGATCGCCTGACGCTTCAAGAGATGGGTGAGGTCGGCCTGCGCGATCGCCTTCTCGATTTCGCCGAGCTTGGAGGGATCGATCGGCAGTCCGGGCGCGGCGTCTGCCTGCGAAGCGTCCGAGGCCTTGGCGGCTTCGGCTTCCTGGCGCTGCTGGGCCTTGCAGAGGGCCTCGACCAGGGCGCGAAACTGCGCATAGTCCTGCTCAAGGTCATACCAGCTACAAAAGGCGTCGCCCGCCTCGCTGTCCTGGCGCAGCAGGGGATCCTCGCTGAACAGGAAGCGCAGGCGCAGCACGAAATCGTCGATCTCGGCGACGTTCGCGCCCTTGCAGACGACGATGAGGTCGTCGTTGACGAGCCGGAAGAGCGCGCCTTCGTGGCCGCTGGTCAGCGGCTCGAGCGAGGTCGCCGCGACGCGCAGATGGTGGCGCCGCCGGTTGTAGGCGCGCAGGCGCGAGAGGTGGAGGTGGATGGCGCGACGGCCGGCGCAGAAGCGCTCCAGGCGCGCGGCGTAATCCCGAAGCAAAGGCTCCTCGGGCGACCGCTGATCCTTCTGAGGCCGCGTCATCGCTGAACCTTGTCTCGAAGCCTCCGTCGAGGCGTCTAGCGCCGGACCACGATGGCGACAGACTGGTTCATGAAGGTTGCCAAAGTCTTAACCGAGTCGCGGCATCCGGGTCCGCCAGGGTGCAAAACAGCGCTTCGTCCCCGCCGCTTCTGCTATGCTTCGGGGTGCCGGTAAGAGGTCTCGAGGGCTAAGGGTCTGTTTCGAGATTAGTGACGCATTTGGTCCGAGCGAAATCGGCCCGCTGTTAGGAGCGAGGAGGCAGGACATGCCCAAGCCTATTCAACCCAATGGGACTCTGGGAGCGACGCGGCAGCGGGCCGATTTCGCCGGATCCCTTCGGGACGGGGCGGATTTTCGCCAAA
>JAKSDN010000780.1 GCA_022360075.1 Kiloniellales bacterium
AAGGGCGCCGATGTCGGCGCCGACCTGGTCGGCAAGGTCGAGGCGGGCATCCCGGAGGACGACCCGCGCAACCCGGCCGTGATCGCCGACAACGTTGGCGACAACGTCGGCGACTGCGCCGGCATGGCCGCCGACCTGTTCGAGACCTATGCCGTCACCGTGGTGGCGACCATGGTGCTGGCCTCGATCTTCTTTTTCGGCAGCGAGCTCATGGCGCCGATGATGACCTATCCGTTGGCGATCGGCGGCGTCTGCATCATCGCCTCGGTGATCGGCACCTTCTTCGTCAAGCTCGGCAGCAGCCGCAGCATCATGGGCGCGCTCTATAAGGGTTTCATCGTCTCGGCGGTGCTTTCGCTGGTCGGCATCGCCGTCGTGACGGCCTGGGTGCTCGGCTTCGGGGCAGAGTACAACGTGGGCGGCGCCAGCTTCTCGGGCGGCTCGCTCTTCGCCTGTGCGGTGATCGGCCTTATCGTGACCGGCCTGTTGATTTGGGTGACCGAATATTACACCGGGACCGAGTATCGTCCGGTCCGGTCGGTGGCGCAGGCTTCGACCACCGGACACGGGACCAACGTGATTCAGGGTCTGGCGATCTCCATGGAGGCGACCGCGATCCCGGCGATCATCATCTGCGCGGCGATCATCATCACCTACCTGCTGGCCGGTCTCTTCGGCATTGCCATTGCGGTCACGGCCATGCTCGCCCTGGCCGGCATGGTGGTCGCCCTCGACGCCTACGGGCCGGTGACCGACAACGCCGGCGGCATCGCCGAGATGGCCGATCTCGAGGCCGAGGTGCGCAACACGACCGACGCGCTCGACGCGGTCGGCAACACCACCAAGGCCGTCACCAAGGGCTACGCCATCGGCTCCGCCGGCCTCGGCGCCCTGGTGCTCTTCGCGGCCTATACCTCGGACCTGCAGTTCTTCATGGCCGACCCCGGGGCCTTCCCCTACTTCGAAGGGGTCGAGCTCGACTTCTCGCTCGCCAATCCCTTCGTCGTGGTGGGCCTCCTGATCGGCGGCCTGCTGCCCTACCTCTTCGGCGCCCTCTCCATGACCGCCGTCGGCCGGGCCGCGGGCTCGGTCGTGATCGAGGTGCGCCGCCAGTTCAAGGAGATCCCGGGCATCATGGAGGGCACCGGCAAGCCCGACTACGGCCGCTCGGTGGATCTGCTGACCAAGGCCGCGATCAAGGAGATGATCGTGCCCTCGATGCTGCCGGTCCTGGCGCCGATCGTGGTCTACGTCATCGTGCTGCTGATCGCCGACAAGTCGGCCGCCTTCTCGGCCGTCGGCGCGATGCTGCTGGGTGTGATCGTGACCGGGCTGTTCGCGGCGATCTCCCTGCCCGCGGGCGGTGGCGCCTGGGACAACGCCAAGAAGTACAGCGAGGACGGCCAGCACGGCGGCAAGGGCTCCGAGGCCCACAAGGCGGCCGTGACCGGCGATACGGTGGGCGATCCCTACAAGGACACCGCCGGCCCGGCCGTCAACCCGATGATCAAGATCACCAACATCGTCGCCCTTCTGCTCCTGGCGATCCTGGCCCACTGAGCGATTTCGGGGGCGAGCGGCGCGAAGCAATCCAAACGGCTACCGCCTCAGCGGTGGCCCTGGATTGCCGCGCCGGCCGATGCCGGCTCGCAATGACGGCGGTGGGGTCGGCGTTTAGAGTCGGCCGACAGTCGGTTGCGGTTACTGCTGTCCGCGGTCGAGCGGAAAGCGGCCGAAGTTGCCGAAGAACTGCTGCAGGAAGGTCAGCTCCTTGCCCTCGGTCGGAGTCTTGCGGCTGACCGGGTCGATGATCTGGCCGTCCTCGAGCGTATAGAGCAGCGTCTCGTCGACCAGGCCCGTGCCGTCGAAGGCCACGACGAAAACGCTGCGCTCGACGATCTCGGGCTTGAAGAAGGCGAAGTCGCGCGAGCGCTGGCCGACGTAGTACCAGCGCCGGTCGCGGAAGGTCGAGATGGTCGAGGGCGAGCCGAGCTTGTCGACCACGTCCTCGCGCGTGTCGCGGCCCGGCTCGATCTCCGCGATCAGTTCGGCATCGGGCATGTTGCCGCGGGTGACGATCTCGCCGCCACAGGCCGCGAGCAGCCCCGCCAGGCTGGCGGCGGCCAGGCCGCGGCAAAGCGCGCCGGTCCGGTTTCCCTTGGGGGCCTTGCGGCTCATGGCTGCCATCTCTCGCTCTAAGGATCCCTGTGGTTTCCACGCTGCTTCGCCAACTTGATTACCCCTTGCCCATGGTCCATTTCAAGCGCCAGGGTAGATCCGCGGTTCGGCTTCGCCGCCGCAGAGAGGAGCTTCCATGTTCAAGCGAGCCCACACCCGCCAGGCCGAAGCGCTCGACGAGGCGGCACGTCGGCTCTACGGCGCGGTCGTGGCCCAGGCGCGCCGGCCCGCCTTCTACCGCCATCTGGGCGTCCCGGACAGCCTCGACGGCCGCTTCGAGCTGATCGTCCTCCACGCCTTTCTGCTGTTTCACCGGCTCAAGCGCGACCACGCGGAATCGGAGGCGCTGAGCCAGGCGGTCTTCGATCTGCTGTTCCTGGACATGGACCAAAGCCTGCGCGAGATGGGGGTCGGCGATCTCGGCGTCGGCAAACGGATCAAGCAGATGGTGCAAGCCTTCTACGGCCGCGTCGCGGCCTATGACGGCGGCCTGGCGGGCGGGCCGGGCGAGCTGGAGGCGGCCTTGGAGCGCAATCTTTACGGCACCGTCAGCCCGGACTCGGCCCAGGTCGGGGCTATGGCGGGCTATCTTCGAGACCAGGAGGCACTGCTGGCGGAGCAGGCGATCGCCGACCTCGTGGCCGGCGAGCTGTCCTTCGGCGAAGCGCCGGAGAGCCTGGCGGTGTCCTGCCCTGAATGAGGTCCGGATGCCGCACGCGGAGGACGGTCGATCGGCGTTGACCGCTACCGGCGCTTTGCGTAGTTTGCGCGGCTTCGCGCAGCCAGTTGGTGCCTGAGCTCATGGCCGAGGACGAGGTCCCGCCGGCCGAGTTCTCGCGTTTGGTCCCGCGCCATCGCCTCGGCGGTCGGGATGTGACGCTGAGTATCTCGGC
>JAKSDN010000143.1 GCA_022360075.1 Kiloniellales bacterium
AGGGCGCTCCTCAGGATGAGGTAAGCCTTTGATGGCATTAAGAAATGTCCTCATCCTGAGGAGCCCGCCTTGGCGGGCGTCTCGAAGGACGCACGATTGCATTCCAGCCACACGTCAATTTTTTCACAAGCTCTGAGGAGCGCTCGACAGAGCGCGTCTCGAAGCACGCAGGCTGTTTGTCCAGCGCTCCAAGCCCCTTGTCGTTCCGGTCGCAGAACGCCGGTCCATTCTCGCCCGGACTCTTGCCGCTTTTACGTCGGCCGCCGGATCCGAAGCGTTGAGCCAAAAGATTAAATTTGAACATTTTAAGTTGAAAATATTGGTGCCTTGTGATCTGATCGGCGGGTCAGCGCATCCTTTCGACGGAACGGACGAGCCGTGAAGATAAGCTGCGTCGGTGGCGGCCCTGGCGGCCTCTACTTCGCGATCTCGATGAAGCTGCGCAATGCCGGCCACGAGATCACGGTCTACGAGCGCAACCGGCCCGGCGACACCTACGGCTGGGGCGTCGTCTTCTCCGACCAGACCATGGACAATCTGCGCGCCAACGACGAGCCGAGTGCACGGGCGATCCTCGACGAGTTGGCGCACTGGGACGATATCGACGTCCACATCCATGGTGAAGTGATCACTTCGAGCGGCCACGGCTTCTGCGGCATCGGCCGCAAGCGGCTGCTGCAGATCCTGCAGAGGCGCGCGCGCGAGCTCGGCATATCGCTGGTCTTCGAGTGCGAGAACGAGCCGGGCGACATAGAGCGCCTGGCCGCGGAAAGCGACTTGCTGATCGCTGCCGACGGCCTCAACTCCAAGACCCGCAAACGCTACGCCGAGGTTTTCCAGCCGGACATCGACGTCCGAAACAACAAGTTCATCTGGCTCGGCACGCACAAGGTCTTCGAGGCCTTTACCTTCATCTTCGAGCGGGTCGAGGCCGGCTGGATCTGGGCCCATGCCTACCAGTTCGACCGAGAGACCTCGACCTTCATCGTGGAGTGCGACGAGCGGGTCTGGCACAGCCTCGGTTTCGCCGACAGCGACAGCGCTGGCTCGATCGAGATCTGCGAGCGGATTTTCGGCCGCTATCTCGACGGTCAGCCGCTGATGAGCAACGCCGCCCATCTGCGCGGCTCGGCCTGGATCAACTTCCCGCGCGTGTCCTGCGCGCGCTGGTTCCATGACAACATCATCCTGATGGGCGATGCCGCCCACACCGCGCACTTCTCGATCGGCTCCGGCACCAAGCTCGCGCTGGAAGACGCGATCGACCTGTCGAGCATGCTCGACTCCGGCCGGCCCCTCGCGGAGGTGCTGCCCGAGTACCAGGAGACCCGCGGCCTCGAGGTGCTCAAGCTGCAATCGGCGGCGCGCAACTCGACAGAGTGGTTCGAGAACGTGGAACGCTATGTCGGCATGGAGCCGACGCAGTTCGTCTACGCCCTGCTGACGCGCAGCCAACGTATCAGCCACGAGAACTTGCGGCTGCGCGACCAGCGTTGGCTGGACGATGCCGAGGGCTGGTTCTATCGCCAGGCTTCCGGACGCGACGCGCAGGTGCGCACCCCGCCGATGTTCGCGCCCTTCAAGCTGCGCGAGATGGCACTGGCCAACCGCGTCGTGGTCTCGCCGATGTCGATGTACTCGGCCGAGGACGGCACGGTCGGCGATTGGCACCTGGTGCACTACGGCGCCCGGGCCGAGGGCGGCGCCG
>JAKSDN010000365.1 GCA_022360075.1 Kiloniellales bacterium
ACGGTCCAGGGGCAGGGTCTTGGGCCCGACGACCTCGGATAGCCGGCCCGCGCCGGTGAACCGCATGAAGTCCATCTGCCAGAGGCGGTCCTGGGCGTGGGCGAAGCCGACCGCGAAGTAGGCATCGATCAGGCTCTCGGCGCGGATCGTGACGAGCCCGTTGACGTCGCGAAACAGGTCGACCGGCGCCCGCGGTCCCGCGAGCTCGATGACGCCCTCGGTCTGCGGCAACGAAGTGCGCAGCCAGGCGAATCCGCCCGCGACCGCAACGACGGCGAGACCGGTGAGGCCGAGAAAACCCCAAAGCGTCCAACGGGCTAAGCGGCGCAGGCTCATGGCGCCCGTTCTAGCCCAAGCGACGGGGCGGAGCCATGGCGGCGTGCGCCTGTCCTGGTAGTTTAATTTCCGGGGCAGCGCAGGCCCCGCGAATGCCTGCCGAGGCAAGCTATCCACAGGCTGCGAAAGGGGGCTCGCAGGAGCGGCCTTCGAAGTGCTACCCTAAGCCCGCATCGATGCCAGCAGCAGTCCGGTTTTTGCTGTAAGCCCTATCGGTTCTAGATCGCTGCGTAAGCGCTTCGCAGCTCAGGAACACGGCTGGCAAGACCGGGCTGCTCGCGGCATCGCTCCCCTCAGGCTCGGCCCCTCAGGCTCGGCCCCTCAGGCTCGGAAGGCGTCCTTGTAGCGCTCGCGCAGCAGGTTCTTCTGCACCTTGCCCATGGAGTTGCGCGGCAGGGCCGCGACGAAGAAGACCCGTTTCGGGACCTTATAGTTGGCGAGCTCCGCCTTGGCGCGGGCGATCACGGCCTCGTCGTTCAAGCCGTTTCCATCCTCCGTCCTGGTCACGACGGCGGCGACCGCCTCGCCGAAGTCGGGATGGGCGAGCCCGATGACCGCCGACTCGCCGACTCCGTCGATGGAATCGATCACCTGCTCGACCTCCTTGGGATAGACGTTGAAGCCGCCGGAGATGATCAGGTCCTTGGACCGGCCGACGATGTGCAGGTAGCCGCGCGCGTCGATGCGCGTGATGTCGCCGGTGATGAAGAAGCCGTCGGGGCGGAACTCCTCCCGGGTCTTCTCCGGATTGCGCCAGTAGCCCTTGAAGACGTTGGGGCCGCGCACCTCCAGGACGCCGACCTCGCCGGGTCCAAGGATGCGGCCTGCCTCGTCGGCGATGCGGACCTCGACGTCGGGCAGGCGCGGCCCGACCGTGCCGGCGATGCGCTCGCCCTCGAGCGGGTTCGAGGCGTTCATGCCGGTCTCGGTCATGCCGTAGCGCTCGAGGATCCGGTGGCCGCTGCGGGCCTCGAAGGCCTCGAAGGTCTCGACGAGCAGCGGCGCCGAGCCCGAGATGAAGAGCCGCATGTTGCGGCAGGCCTCGCGGTCGAACGCGGGTTCGGCCAGCAAGCGCGTATAGAAGGTCGGCACGCCCATCATGACCGTGGCGCGTGGCAGCAGGCCGATCACGGCTTGGGCGTCGAAGCGCGGCAGGAACAGCATCTTCGCACCGCTCAGCAGAACGGAGTTGCTCGCCACGAAGAGGCCGTGGGTGTGATAGATCGGCAGGGCGTGGAGCAGCACGTCGTCGGCGGTAAAGCCCCAGAGCCGCGCCAGGGTATCGGCGTTGGCGCCCAGGTTGCCGTGGCTGAGCATCGCGCCTTTCGCCCGGCCGGTGGTCCCCGAGGTGTAGAGAATCCCGGCCAGGTCGTCGGCCTCGAGCGACGGGCCTTCGAAGTCCGGATCGAGGCCATGGCTGCGCTCGATCAGCGAGCCCGCGCCGCTCGCATCCAGTGTGAGGAGCGCCGCGACGCCGGCGGCGCCCGGCAGCGCGCGAATCTCCTCGGAGCGTGCCGGGTCGGTGACCACCACGCGTGGCTCCGCGTCACTCAGAAAATAGTCGATCTCGGCCGCGCGATAGGCCGTGTTGAGCGGCAGGTAGGCGGCACCGACCCGCAGGCAGGCAAGGTAAAGCAACAGGGCCGCGGGCGATTTTTCGATCTGTGCGGCGACGCGGTCGCCCTTCGTCACGCCGAGCGTCGAAAGCAGGCGGGCTAAGCGACCGCTTATGGTTTCCAGGTCCGCGTAGCTGTAGGTCCGGCCGTCCAGAGTCTCGATGAAGGGCCGGCTGCGGTCGCTCGGAAAGCGCGATCGCAGGAGCGTGTAGAGGTTTCCGTTCATGGATCGAGGCGGCACGGTTCCTTGAACATTGCTTGTGACCTTAGACAGCTTCGGCCTGGACGTAGTCGGGCGGCAGGGCGGCGATCAGGTCGGTGAAGACCTCACCCTGGACGGCGACGTGATCGCGCATCGCTTCGGCTGCGGCGTCGGGATCGCCGGCCAGGACGGCGCGGACCACCGCGTCGTGCTCGGCCAGCGAACGCTTGATGCGGCCGGGCTGGTTGAGCTGAAACCGCCGGTAGGGGGAAAGGCGGTTGCGCAGCGCGCTGGTCGAATCCTCGAGATAGCGGTTATGCGCCCCGGCATAGAGGGCCTCGTGGAAGCACCGGTTGGCCTCGTAGTAGGCATCGGTCTCGCCGCGCTCGGCCTGCTCGGCGCAGGCGCGGTGCGAGGCCTCCAGCACGCGGCGCTCCTCCGGGGTCATGCGCCTTGCGGCCAGTCGCGCGCAGAAGGCCTCGAGCTCGGCCATGACCTCGAACATCTGCAAAAGCCGCCGGATCGTGACGGCGGCGACGACCGCGCCTTGGCGCGGCCGCATCTCGACCAGGCCGATCGAGGCGAGCTGCAGGA
>JAKSDN010000628.1 GCA_022360075.1 Kiloniellales bacterium
GCCGATGTTGGCCCGCGCCTTGCCCGAGGCCGCCTTCGTTTCGCCCCACGCGCCCTTTCCCTGCGACATGGCGCCGATGGGCCGTCAGTGGTTCTCGCTCCAAGACTTCTCCATGGCCTCGATGCTCTCCGGCGCCCGTCTAGCCGCGCCGATCCTCGACGGCTTCATCGACGCAGAGCTGGAGTGCCACGGGCTCGGCGCCGACAAGCTGGCCCTCGTCGGCTTCTCGCAGGGCACCATGATGGCGCTTCAGGTCGGCCTGCGCCGGGCCGCAACCTGCGCGGCGATCGTCGGCTTCTCCGGCTTGCTGGTCGGGCCCGAGACCCTGGCCGAGGAGATCAAGAGCCGGCCACCGGTGCTGTTGGTCCACGGCCAGGCCGATGAGGTCGTGCCCTTCCAGGCCATGCCGGCAGCGGTCGCGGCGCTGAACGCCAACCAGGTGCCGGTCACCTCGCACGCGCGCCCCGGCCTCGGTCATGGCATCGACGAGCAGGGCATCGCCTTCGCCATCGATCGCCTGCTGCGGACTTTTGCAGCGGACTGAGGCCACGGGAATGTGATCGTCCGCGGCGGGCCCAGGGCGCTATCGTCGCCCCAAGCCATGCGTGACTTCGTCTTCCTCCAAAGTCGCCCCAAGGCGCCGTTGTCCTGCCACGTCGAATCGCTTTGGTACGCCCGCGGCACGGTGCCCTATCGGCGCGAGCGCGTGCTGCCGAACGGCCGGGTCGTACTGCTGATCAACCTCGGCGACCCGCTGCGCCAGGAAGGCACCGAGACCGGGAACTTCCTCGGCCGCGAGACCTGGATCAGCGGCCTGCAAAGCCGCTACACGATCAACGAGCCGCTGGGCGAGACCCATGTGGCCGGCGTGACCTTTCGGCCGACCGGCGCGACCGCCTTCTTCGCGCCGCCGATGGCGGAATTCAGCGACCGGCTGACGCCGCTCGATGCGGTCTGGGGCGCGGCGGCGCGGTGCCTGCGCGAACGGATCGGCGCTGCGGCCGGCCCGGCCGGGGTTCTCGCGTCGCTCGAAGCGGCCTTGCTCGAGCGCCTGCGCCCCGAGGCCGAAGGACTCGCGGCTTTGCGCTGCGTCCTGGCGCGTCTCGACAGCCCCGAGCCGCCGCCCTTGAGGGCGCTGTGCGGCGCGCTCGATTGTAGCCATAAGCATCTGATCGCGCGGTTTCGCCGGTCCGTCGGCCTGCCGCCCAAGGCGCTCGCGCGCATCGTCCGCTTCAATCGCCTGCTCCACGCGATCGATCCGCGCGGGCGGGTGCGCTGGGAGCGGCTCGCCCAGGACTGCGGCTACTACGATCAAGCTCACTTCAACCGCGACTTCAGGGCCTTCGCGGGGCTCACCCCGAGCCGCTATTTGGCGGAGCGGCGGCTGGCTTTCGGCGCGGCGCTGGCGGCTGGCGAGAACCCGCAGTTCGTCCCTTACTCCGATACCGCCTGATCGCCGTTCGAGGCCCGCGCCGACCGTGCTATCAAGCCGCATGAGCGAAGAGGCGGTCTTTTTGGCTCTGCACGCATTCGACGGCAAGTCGCTCGAGCCGTTGCGGCGTTGCCTCGATGAGCCCGGGCTCGACGCCGGAGCCATCGCGGCGCTCATTGAGGTCTGCGCCCGCGACTCAGAGAAGCTCCAAGTCGGCGCGACCTGGTTGCTCAAGGCCCATCTGGAACGGGGCCAGCGCCTGACGGCGTCGGCGGTCGCGGACTTCGTGGCGGCGCTCGCCACGCTCACCGCTTGGGAGGCCAGGCTGCACGCTTGCCAACTGGTCCGCCACCTCGAGGTCGGGGCGGTCGATCTCGGCCCCTTGACGCGCTTCTTGGATAGCGCGCTGGAGGGGGAGAGACCGTTCCTGCGC
>JAKSDN010000408.1 GCA_022360075.1 Kiloniellales bacterium
CTGCCTCCGGGGCCGCCCGCCAAGCGGCGCGTCACTCGACCGTCAGCGCGCGTTCGACGTCGATGACGGTGGTCGTGATGCCGCCCTCGTCGCGCTCGACCCTGTAGGTCCCCTTGTAGACGCCTTTGGGCCAGGCGTCGCCGCGAAGCCTCCGGCCGATGTGGCGTTGCCACTGGGCCTTGTCCTTTGGAACCAGGTAGGTCGACTCGATCAAGACCCGCCCATCCGGCCCGAACAAGCGGCGCATCTCACGATCGCCGCCGCGCAGGCCCCAGGCGAGGGTCCAGAAAATCAAACTCGGCGCCGTCGACGGCAGGACCGTTTCGCGATGCGCGCCCTTCATCAGCGCAACGGTCGACTCGGTCGGCTGATCGGCGAATCCGGCGACAAGAAGCCCGCCAGGTCGGTAGATCAGCTTTCGCCGCGCCTCCTCGTGCCAGAGGCTGCGGAGCGAGCGGCCGCAGCCCGATCCCGCGGCAAGTCCGGTGAAGGGATCGATGCGCATGCCGTTGCGGCGGACGCTGAAATGGAGATGCGGGAACTCGGTGGCGCCGGACAGGCCGATCAGGCCGAGCTGGTCGCCCGCCTCGACCTCCGCGCCGCGCTGCACGACGATGCTCTCCCTGCGGAGATGGGCGTACTGGGTCTCCCAGCCCTCGCCGTGATCGATGATGACGCTGTTTCCGGCTTTCCGGCCCTCGATGGAATCCTCTCCGGCTTCCTTGATCGAGATGTCGGCCATCCCGTCGCGCAGCTCCTTGACGACGCCTGCCGCCGCCGCGACGACCGGCACACCGCGTTCCATCTCGACGTAGGTCGGGACCCGGATGTCGATACCGTTGTGGTCGTCGTAGGTGAGGGGGCCGCAGCGATGGTCCCGCCCGTCGGGACCGGGATCCATGTCGACGTAGTGCTGCACGACGCAAAGACCGCCGAGATCGCAGTCGACCGGCAGGCCGAGACGCAAAGTATCGGCGGCGCCAGCGGCCGGGGCCAGGGCGATCAGCCCGAGGGCGGGCAGCAGAGAGAGCAACCGTGGAAGCGCGGATTGGGAAAACATGCGAAGGATGCTTAACGCGAAAGCAAGAAGTAGTCTTTTCAATCCACTGTTCAGCGCCTGGGCCCGTCCCAAATGCCGTTGGACAGCCTGTCGGCGCCTGGCGTAGGTTTTCATCTGGTGAGTCCGGGCGTCGAAACAACCCGATGAGTTGAGCCGTGTTTTCTTGGTTTGGTGGTGCCCGCAAGGCGAGAACGGAGCCGGCCGCGAGCGACGGCGAGGCCAAGGCTCAGGGGCGCGTCGTCGAGATCGGCTGGATTCTCGAGGCGGACAAGGCGACCTTCGTCTACGACCCGCCGCGGCCGGTCTCGAAGAAGGGCAAGCTCCCGGAGAACGTCAAGGCCGTCGGCTACTGCCCGGCGATCATCGATCATGAAAAGCGGCTCTTCGAGGTTCCCTGTCCGGTCGACCTTCACTTGCGCCTCGGCAAGACCGAGCAGGGCCAGCCGACGCTGATCAATGTCGCCGGCAAGCGCAGCCCTGTGGCGGCCAAGGTGCTGAAGTCGATGGTCCACCTCATGGGGCAGGACCGCTGGCGCGATCCCCGGCGGCCCGTGCTGCAGGTCTCCGCACCCTGGCGCTTCCTTGCCGACGAGCCGGCCTGGATGACCCAGATGCCGCCCTTCAACCACTACCGCGACCCGGCTTGGCCGGGTCTGCAGATCGGTGGGCGCTTTCCGGTGCACATCTGGCCGCGCAGCTTGATGTGGGCCTTCGAGTGGTGGGACGCGAGCAAGGACCTCGTGCTGCGGCGCGGCGAGCCTTGGTTCTACGTGCGTTTCGAGACTCAAGACCCGAGCCGGCCAGTTCGCCTCGTCGAGGCGGAGATGACCGAAGATCTGCGGGAGTACTGTAACGGTCTGGACAGCATTACCAATTACGTGAACCAGACCTATCAGCTCTTCACCGTCGCCGAGGAGAGACGGCCGCCCAAGTTGCTGAAGAAGAAGGAACGCGAGCGGGCCGAGGCCGCCGAGTAGCGCGGCGGGACAGCGACCACGACGAACGGTTGCCGGTTTCGTTTCGGGGTGTCCCGGACGCGCGACGGAGCCTACGCCGACCGGGACCCGTGAGATGACACTGCGAGCCGGCGCGTTTGCCGCCGGTCAAGGATCGAGAGCCATGGACAAACCCAGCGAGACGACTTCACGCTTGCGCGGCGCCAAGCCAGCCAAGCTGGCCGAGGAGCCGCACGATCGCCACGCGCCGGCCACCGCCTATCGCGACGACTCTTTCATGACCAGCCCGGATGCCCGCTCGATCCGGATCCTGGCCGAGTACCTCGAGCCCTGGCAGCGTTTCCAGAAGCACCGCATCGAAGACACGATCGTGTTCTTCGGCTCGGCCCGCATCGTTTCGCGCGAGGAGGCCGAGGCCGCGTTGAAGGCGGCGAAGAAGAACGGTGGCGATCTCGAGCAGGCCGAGCTTCGCCTGGAGCTCTCGACCTATTACGAGGCGACGCGAGAGCTCGCGGCCCGGCTCACCGAGTGGTCCAAGGGCCTGAGCGCCAAGGGCCGGCGCTTCGTGATCTGCTCCGGCGGCGGCCCGGGCATCATGGAGGCGGCCAACCGCGGCGCCTCGGAAGCCAAGGGGATCAACACCGGCCTCAATATCTCGCTGCCCTTCGAGCAGATGGAGAACCCCTACATCACCCGCGAGCTGATGTTCCAGTTCCACTATTTCTTCATGCGGAAGTTCTGGTTCACCTACCTGGCCAAGGCCGTCGTCGTCATGCCAGGCGGCTTCGGCACGCTCGACGAGCTGTTCGAGGCCCTGACGCTCGTGCAGACCGGCAAGATCCGCAAGCACATGCCGATCGTGCTGTTCGGCAGCCACTATTGGTCGGAGGTCATCAACTGGACCGCGCTCGAGCGCTACGGCACGATTTCGGCTTCCGACCTCGGGCTGTTCTTTCGCACCGATTCCGTGGACGAGGCCTTCGACTACGTGACCGAACAGCTTAGCAGCTATGCTCTAAGCGCCCCGGGGGCCACGCTTTAGAGATCATCGCAGCGGCTGCTGGCGACTTTATCGTGCCGCTCTCCCGCCACTCGGGCTATGATGCCCGCGCCAGGGTTACAGGGGAGAGCCATGCTCAAAAAGGGCTTCAAGGCGTTGCTCGCGGAGGCCAATGCGGCGGTCGATGCGGTCTCGGTTCAGCAGGCACAGGACCTGCACGGGCGGGACGGGGTCGTCTTCATCGACGTCCGCGAAACGCAGGAATGGAACCAGGGCCACATCCCGGGCGCCGTTCACGTGCCGCGCGGCTTCCTCGAGTTCATCGCCGATCCCGAAGGCCCCGGCCATAACCCGGCCTTCGCCTCGGGCGCGCAGCTCGTGATCTATTGCGGCTCGGGCGGCCGTTCGGCTCTGGCCGCCAAGACCTTGAAGGACATGGGCATCGATCGCGTGAGCAATCTGGTCGGGGGCATCCAGGCCTGGTCTCAAGGGGGCGGCGACATCGAGACCTGAACGAAGCGGAACGACAAGGGGGGCAAGTTGAGACAATCGGCAGCGGACCGCCGACAAGTGGCGGCTAGACACGGGCCGGCCGGGCCTTAGTTGGGCGAACGGTGGTGCTGCAACTGCAGTCCGCCGTCGGCCTTGTCGCACTCGCGCTGATCGCTTACGGGCTGGCCGAACGGACCGCCGGGCGAAACGTCAAGCGCCAGCTCAAGGTCGCGGCGGTGGGATTGGCGGTGCAGATCGCGCTCGCCCTCCTGCTCCTCAAGCTGCCCTTCTCCGGGCTTCTGTTCCAGTGGCTGGGCGGCGCCGTGTCCGCCTTGCAGCAGGCGAGCGAAGCCGGCACCGGCTTCGTGTTCGGCTATCTGGGCGGCGCGCCCTTGCCCTTCGAAGAGAGCGTCCCGGGCTCGAGCTTCGTGCTGGCCTTCCGCGCCTTGCCGCTGGTGCTTCTGGTCTCGGCCCTGACGTCGCTCCTGTTCTATTGGCGGGTCCTGCCGATCGTGGTCGGCGCGTTCTCCTGGGCGCTCGGCAAGACGCTGGGGGTCGGCGGCGCGGTCGGGCTCGGCGCTGCCGCCAATATCTTCGTCGGCATGATCGAGGCACCGCTCTTCGTGCGGCCCTATCTGAAGGACCTCAATCGCAGCGAGCTCTTCACCGTCATGACCTGCGGCATGGCCACCATCGCCGGCACGGTGATGGTGCTCTACGCGACCATGATCTCCGGCGTGCTGCCGGATGCCGCCGGTCACCTGCTCGCCGCCTCGATCATCAGCGCGCCGGCCGCGATCACCGTGGCCCGCCTGATGGTGCCGGCCGACGAAGCGGTCACCGAGGCCGTGATGTTCATGCCCGATCCGCCGACCAGCGCGATGGACGCCATCGCCCGCGGCGCGATCGACGGCGTGCAGCTTCTGATCTACATCGTCGCGCTGCTCGTGGTTCTGGTCGGCCTGGTCCATCTGGCAAATATGATCCTGGGGCTGTTTCCCGACGTCGGCGGCTTGCCGCTCTCTCTCGAGCGCATCGCGAGCTGGCTCTTCGCACCGATCGCCTGGCTGATGGGACTGCCCTGGTCGGAAGCCCTCACCGCCGGCCGGTTGCTGGGGATCAAGACGGTCCTCAACGAGCTCTTGGCCTACGCCGAGCTCGCCAGCCTGCCGCCGGAAGCCTTGAGCGAGCGCAGCCGCAAGATCATGACCTATGCGCTTTGCGGATTCGCCAATTTCGGCAGCCTCGGGATCATGATCGGCGGCATGACCGCACTGGCGCCCGAGCGGCGCGCGGAGATCGTCGGGCTCGGCCTCAAATCGATCCTCGCCGGCACCCTGGCCACCTGCATGACCGGCGCGGTCGTCGGCCTGCTCTGACCCGCCCTAATCCCCTTCCTCTGGCAAGACCTTCTTAACCTTTCGCTGACCTTTCCGGCCGACAATTGCCGCGAATACTGGTGGGTTTCGAGCAACTTCGTGGGCGGCGCCGGAACGTCGATGGCCGAGGACCATGCGGAGGATCGCGTCTCGGACGCGTCCATCTGCTCCTTTCTGTTGAAGGGTCTGGATGCTCTCCGAGTCGGAGTCTGCGTTTTCGATCAGGACGACATCCTGATCTATCATAACGAGCATTTCAGGTTCATTTTTCAGACCATTAGTGATCCTTCGCAGTGCATCGGCCTGTCTTACGTGGCGCTGCTGCGACGGCTGATCGACAACGGTGAGATTGCCGGCCGCCAGGTGCTGGACGACCCGGAGGCCTGGATCGCCGACCGGCTTCGGTCGCGCTGCGACCCCACGGCGAAGCCGGTCACCGAGCGGCTGACCGACGGGCGCTGGATCCAGGTCAAGGAGCGCTCGATCCCGGGCATGGGCGTCATCGGCCTCTGGGAGGACGTCACCGAGACCTGGACGCAGCGTTACCGGCTCGAGGAAGTCGCCGAGTCGGTGGCGGACGGGCTCGCCGTCTGGGACCAATCCGATCGCCTGTCCCTGCACAACAGCGGCTTCTCCAAGCTCTTCAAGGGCACGAGAGGGCTCGAGCTGGGCCGGCGCTTCGAAGATCTGCTGCAATCGCTGGTCGAGGCCGGCATGCTTCACGTCGAAGACGACCCCGAGGTCCGGCTCGATGCCTGGCGCTATAGCCATCGCCGGCCGGCGGGGCGCGCGGTCGTCCGCCATCGCAGCGGGCGCTGGTATCTGATCAAGGAACGCCGGATCAAGGACGGCGGCGTGGCATCGGTCCTCGTCGACATCACGGATCTCAAGTCGCGCGAGGAGGCCCTCGTTCTGCGCGGCAAGTCCCTCGAGCGTACGGTCGACGAACTGGAGATGGTGCAGTCCAAGCTCGAGCAGCAGGGCTCGGACCTGGTGACCCTGGCCGAGGAACTGGCGCTCGCGAAGCAGGAGGTCGAGCAGGCCGACGCCAGCAAGACGCAGTTCCTGCGCACGATCAGCCACGAGCTGCGCACCCCTCTGAACGCCATCATCGGCTTCTCCGAGGTGCTCAAGGACGAGATCCTCGGGCCCTTGGGCAATCCGCGCTACGGCGACTACGCCCAGGACATCCACGCCGGCGGCCGGCATCTGTTGGGCCTGGTGAACCAGATCCTGGACCTGTCCCGCATCGCCGCCGGACGCTACGACCTGGCCAGCATCGAGTACAACGTCGGCGGCCTCATCGAAGACGCGATCAAGCTCATGTCCGATGAGATCGAGAAGGCTCAGCTCAGCCTCAACCGCGACATCCGGGGGGACCTGCCGAGCCTGCTGGCCGACGGCCAGGCCTTCGTGCAGGTGCTCGTCAATCTTCTCTCCAACGCCGTCAAGTTCACGCCCGCAGGCGGCGAGATCGGCATCCGGGCCTATCGGGAGGACGAGTTCCTCGTGGTTTCGGTGACCGATACGGGCATCGGTATCCCGCCGGAGAAGCTGCCGCGCCTGATGCGGCCCTTCGAGCGGGTGGACAACGACTCCGACCGGCAGACCGAGGGCTTCGGCCTCGGTTTGGCGATCGCGAAGTC
>JAKSDN010000406.1 GCA_022360075.1 Kiloniellales bacterium
GATCGGCCTTGCCGCCTCGCGCAGCCGCGCGAAGTCCGCAAGCGGCATCCGCAGGCAGGTTTCGTGGCCCATGGACAAGCCGACCCGGCCCCCGGCGCCGGCAACCTCGCGCAACGTGTCGACCAGCAAGGAGACGCCGTCGTCCTCCGGGCGCGGCGCGCTCCAGGTTCGGATGTCTTCCAGCCAGGTCTTGGACATCAGGTCCGCGCCGATGGTCGGGATGACGGCGACAGGCTTTCCCGCGCCCGGAACGATCAGGAACCAGGGCCGCGTCGGGCTTTCCCAAAAGCGGGTGAGAAAGCCAGTGAAGTAGCGGATCTCCGGCTCGGTCGTCAGCAGGAGGGCGTCCAGACGACCGGCCGCCATCAGTTCCTGCGCGCGTGCGGTCCGGCCCTGAAACTCTGTGGCGGGAAACCCCGTCGGCGGTGGCGTCATGGCGCTACGTCCGTCTCTGGTTCCTCCCGTTTCGCCGCATCGGCGTGGGCCCCTCATCGCGTTTCCGCCGGCTCTGCGACCGGAGCGATCGCCTAGCTTTCAAGTCCCCGGCACGAAGCGTTGCAGCGCCAGGGTCAGCAAGAAGCCGAGGCCGGCGAGCACGGCAAGTGCGAAGGAGCCGCTGCCGGCGATCAGCACCGCATCGTAGAGAGAGATGCCGGCGATCAAGCTGACCACCGCGCGCGGCACGTCGCCGGGGCCGCGGCGCTTGATCAGCCAGAGCGCCACGCCCATCCAGCCGGCGAATACGATCCAGAAGATCGCTGTCATCGGCTGTTCGATCGCCAGCGACAGGCCGTAAAGCAGAGGGGCGGCGAGAAACAGCAGCGGCCAGAGGTTCTCGACCCGGCCGAGGTTCTCCTGCTTGGCGACATAGGTCAGGCCGATCACGTAGCAAAGCAGCAGCGCGCCGCCGATCAGCAACGGGCCGGGCAGGGGCAGGACGACGGTGAGGCCGGCGGCGACATAGACCAGCATGCGGCAAGCGCCCATCACGACCGGGCTCAGCGCGTTGGCCTTGTGGTTCCAGTCGTAGAACACGATCGCCGCGGCCAGGCCCAATCCGCCGAACAGCGGCCAGATGCCCGTGCCGCCGGCAAAGCCGATCGCGGCGAGCAGCAGCACGCCCAAGGCCAGCATGCCGAAGCCCAGGCCCATGACCGTGCCGCGTGTCACCTGGCCCGAGGGGATCGGCCGCTCCGGCCGCTCCTTGGCGTCGATCTCGGCGTCGAAAGCGTCGTTCAGGTACATGCCGCCGACGTAGAACAGGGTCAGCGCAATCAGCAGGACCAGTGTGCTCGCGCCGAAGCTCGCGCCGCCGGCGATGACCAGGGCGGCCAGCATGTTGGTCCAAACCGTCGGCAGGTTGGAGACCCGGCCAAGCTTCAGCGCGACCGCCCAGGTCATGAAGCGATGCGACTCATGATGCCAGCCGCTGCTCGATTCCAAGCTGATCCTTGACCCAGTTCAGCTCGCGCGCGATGGCGGCGCTGAGGCCGAGCTCGCGGTAGCGCTCGGGCAGCACGTCCCAGGTATAGGTCTCGACCTCGAGCTGTTGGCAGATCGGCGCTTCCCGGTGCAGGGCCAGGATCTCGCGTAGGAAGGCCTGGGTGGTGCCGAAGTCCTTGAGTTGGTCGAGGAAGATCGGCACGTGGAAGTGAATGCGCCACTCCCGGCCGACAGCCTGCTCGGCGTGCGCAAGCGCCTGGGGCAGATCGAGATGGCGGACCAGCCCCTCGTCGGAGCGCTCGATCGTCTGGTGCAGATAGACCGGCTCGTCGAACGGGCGGAGCTGCTCGATGGTCTCCGGCCCCACCGCCGCGATGCGCAGAGCGGCGCTCAATTGCACCTTCGGAATCGCGATGCCCGCGGCCTGGAGGCGCGCGATGGAGTCTCGTGGGTCCTCGAACTCGACGGCGGCATGGCAGACGTCGTAGCAAACGCCGATGTGGCGGTGCAGGGCGGCCTCGGACTCGGCCGCAGAACGCCCGGTCAGCGCCGCGAGCCGTTGCACCGCGGCTCTGCCGAAGAGGTGATCCTGGAAATAGGCGAGGGTCTCCTCGATGGTCTCCAGGAAGCAGCAGGGCTCGGGCTCCAGCGCCAAGGCGATCTCGCAGCCCTGGTCATCGGTCAGCCGGACCAGGTGGGCGACATGCTGGATCAGATTCTCGGTGATGGCTTCGACGCGGCCCTCGGCCCAGGGCTTGAAGGTGCCCGGCACCGTCGAGATGCTGCCCGCCATCCCCGTCGGCAGCAGACCGGCCAAGAGATCGGCGAGCTGGTTCGTATAGGCGAGACGCGCCTCC
>JAKSDN010000190.1 GCA_022360075.1 Kiloniellales bacterium
CCGCTGGGCGAGGGCGAGCCGGCCGAGGGCTATCCCTGGCCCTGGTCGGTCTACCGCTGGCTCGAGGGCGAGAACGCCACGCTCGAGCGCCTCGCCGACCCGCACGCGGCGGCGGAGACACTGGCCGCCTTCGTCGCCGCCCTGCAGCGGCTCGACGCCACCGGCGGCCCGCTCGCCGGCCAGCACAACGAGTTCCGCGGCGTCCCGCTCGTCCAGCGCGACCCGCTCACCCGCGCGGCGATCGCGAGCTTGAAGGACCTGATCGACGCCGAGGCCGTGACCGCCGCCTGGGAGTCGGCCCTGCGCACGCCGCCGTGGCAGGGCCCGCCCGTCTGGCTGCACGGCGACCTCCAGTCCGGCAACCTGCTGGCCCAGGAGGGCCGCATCACCGCCGCCATCGACTTCGGCCTGCTAGGCGTCGGCGACCCGGCTTGCGACCTCACCGTCGCCTGGAGCCTGCTCACCGCCGACAGCCTCCAGACCTTCCGCGCGGCGATGGCAGTAGACGATGCAACCTGGACCCGCGGCCGCGGCTGGGCCCTCTCGATCGCCCTGATCGCGCTCGCCCACTACCTGGAACGCAACCCCGCCCTCGCCGCGATGTCGCGGCGGACCATCGGAGAAGTGGAGGACGACTTGGGGGCTTGATGGGTGAGCCGGATTGTCAGCCAGGAGACTAGCGATAGCCGTGCCCGTTTAGGGACGTCAGGAGTTTACACGTATGCGTCGATGTTTGGTCTTCGTGGGCTTCCAAGGCTCGGCATTGAATGTTCCAGCCGGTTCGTCAGCTTCACCCGTAGTTTCAGACAAACTTGCCACGACCATCATTGGTCAGTGCATGACCCGGAGCGGAAGCCAATCGGATTCTCCTGTGCGTCCGGTTTGAGCCCATCCTGTGAGTTCGCTTTTCTCGCTGCGCGCGCACGCAGCACAAATGTTGCCGCACCTGCTTAGTTTGTTTCGCAGTTAGGCAGCAGAAAGAGCGGCCATTCGTCTAAGATGCAGCGAGGGTTAGGTGGCGCGGTCTTTGTTTCCGTTCGGCCAAGGTCTGCTTTGACGATCTTCAGCTTGTCTCGCGAAGTGTGACTGGCTCAGTTTTGCGCTTGGCGACCAGAAGTCCGGCCATCGTGATGAGAACCATAAGACGCGTTTTTGACATCCATTTGCGGTGATTCAACCGGGCGCCAACGGTGTCCTCGCATAACAAGGTTTCGGAAAGACATGCTACGGCGCGCTCGTGAAAAGGATGTACCGCTCATCCAGTCGGTCCTGAACAAGCCTGAGAACTGGGATAAACTGGAAGCCTACTCCGACGAAGCCGTGCTTGCTGCCATAAATGACGAGACAATGACGGTTTTCGTCTGGGAGGAAGATGGCCATTGGAAAGGTTTTTGTTGGCTCCGCTGGACGTCCGAAGGGACAAAGATCGAGGAATTTGGCGTAACGGATCCGGGAGAAAGCGTCGGCTCCAGCTTCTTTTCAACTGTTCTGAAAAGCGTAGATCTTGACGATGGACAGCGTCCTCTGTGGCTCGCCGTCGCCGCAGACAACGCGGCTGCGATACGCTTCTACGAGCGGTTTGGGTTCGTTCGCGCAACGTTGAGAGAAGCTGTTTGGAACCGCAGGAAAGGGCCTATCGCAGACGCGCTGATCATGCGGCATGAACCCTGAGACGGCGCGATGGAGATCGAAGACGCATGGCTATGCTGGCGCAAGCCTAGCAAATGCCGAACCGATCGTGCGAATGCCCTATTACACGCGACGGGCGATCAGAACGTGACTTGAAGCATTAAGCAACAGCGGCCGGTCGGAACCGCCGCTGCGGTGCTCGAAGGCGTCCAAGACCGCACGCTCGACTGTGTCTCGTTCAATTGGGTCACATTGGGCGATAAGCGTGCCTGTAACGGGGTTTCCGATCATGCCACGCCACATCGCCTGCGGCGTCGGCAACGCGAGTGTTGCATCGACGACATGAACCTCGGCGTCCGCCACAGGGGCGGACCCGGTCACCTCCTCGATCAACCCCTCCGCCGTTGCGATCCCGGCCCAGCCGGGTCGCGGGGGCGGGTCGGTCAGGCGGGTGGGCAATGCGGCCATGAGCGGTTCCATCTGGGCCCGCGCGAGTTCGTTATACTCAGGTCCTCGCCAGACAGAGGTCACAAGGAAGCCACCGGGCTGCACGGCGGCTGCGGCTGAGCGCCAGGCGGCCAGTCGGTCGGGGAAGAGGAAGATGCCGAAACACGAGAAAGCAGCATCGAAAGCGCCCTGTTGCAGGCCCAGACTCTGATCGTCGCGCACCTGTACACGTGTATCGGCCTCGATCGGGGACAAGGCTTGTTCCGTGATGGCCACCATGGCTGGAGAGATGTCGGTGGCAAGGACCGAGCCCGCCCCGCGCCTGGCACACAAGCCTGCTGCGGCAACGGCAAGGTCGCCTGGCCCGCAGGCAATGTCCAGGATGCGCGGTGCGGACGGAAGGCGACCTTCGACCAGAGTGACCATCGTGCGGGCGATATGGCCCGTCAGCGGCGCGAAGAGACGTGCGTAGTCCGTCGCGTGCGCATCCCATGCTTGAGAAGGAGTCGGTGAAACTTGTGGCGTCGCCATTGTCGAATGTTCCTATGCTGAGCCGTTCGTCACACTGATCCTCGCCGACCCAACAGCCAGACGAAGAATACGCCGCCGACCAAGCCTGTGATGATCCCAATAGGCATGTCTTCGGGGCGCATGAGCGTACGGGCCGCGATGTCGGCCCAGAGCAGAAAGATAGCGCCAAACAAAGCGGAAGCGGGGAGGACGCGGGAATATTCACCTCCAATAACCATACGCACGATATGGGGAACCATCAGGCCGACAAACCCGATAATGCCCGAGAATGCGACCATAACGCCCGTGACCAGGGCGCTGACCACGAAGACGAAGAGGCGGAACCGCGCAACCGGGACACCAAGCGTGGAGGCGGTCTCATCTCCGACCGTCATCGCGTTAAGCGCGCCAGCCTTACTGAACAACCATGCACCACAGGCCAGAAGAATGATCAGCGGATAGATAAGTTGGTCCCATTGCGCGAGGCCGAGCCCCCCGAGCATCCAGAAGACGACCGTGTGCGTCGCACGCGGATCACCAAGGAAGATCAGGATGTTTGCACCGGCCATGATGATGAACGACACGGCAACGCCCGCGAGCACTAGACGATCGGCGCTCGTGGCATCTGCAAAGCGGGACACGCCGAGAACAATTGCCGTGGCACACAAAGCACCCAGGAAAGCGAAGAGCGGCACGGTCAGCAGGCCGATGAACAAACCGGTGTGCAAGAGTGCGAGGATCGCGCCGAACGCCCCGCCCGAGGAGATGCCCAGCAGGTGCGGATCGGCCAGCGGGTTTCGGGTCACGGCCTGAAGGCTTGCGCCGACGATGGCCAGTCCTGCGCCCACCAACATGGCAAGAAGTGCACGTGGAAATCGGATGTCCCAGACAATGGCCTCGCGTCCCTGGCTCCAGGTCGGCTCAGTCAGGCCCGGTACCAGTTTGTTCAACAGCACGCCCCAGACCGTACTCGTTGGGACCGCGACGGCCCCAATCGAGACCGCTACCGACAAAGAGGCCAGGAGCGTCGCGATCCCGCCGAGCGCCAGCACCTTCGCGGTACCGACGGACCGGGCCGGCGCGCGCGCCGCCTCGCTCACCCTTCGCCTGGCCCCCAGAAGGCGGCGGCAAGAGCCTCGATCGCCTTGATATTGCGCGGCCCCGGCGTGGCCTCAACGTATTCGAGCGTCACGAAGCGGTCGTTCCGCACCGCAGGGAGGTCCGCGAAGGCCGGGTTCGACATCATGAAGGCGCGCTTCTGCTCGGCCGTGACGTCGCCATAGTTGACGATGACGATCACCTCCGGATCGGCCTCGACCACGGCCTCCCAAGTCACGGTACCCCAACTCTTCTCGAAGCTGTCCATCACGTTCGTACCGCCCGCCGCCTCGATCAACGCGGTCGGCATTGCGTAGCGCCCGGCGGTGAAGGGCGCGTCCTCACCGCTGTCGTAGACGAAGACGCGGGGCGGCGCGCCCATCTCCCACGCTCCGGTGATGGCGGCCATCTCTGCGCGGTAGCCCTCGACCAGCGCCTCGGCGCGATCCTCTACGCCGAAGATGCGGCCGAGATTGAGGAGGTCGGCATACATGTCCTCCAGACTTGCCCTGTCCTTCTCCATGATGTGTGCGCAGGACTCGGTTAGCTCATAGACCTGGATGCCGAAGGGGGCGAGCGTCTCGGGCGTGACTTCGCCACCCACGCGCATCCCGTAGTTCCAGCCTGCGAAATAGAAGTCCGCGTCCGCGCCGATCAGCACCTCCTTGGACGGGTACTTCTCTGACAGTTCGGGAAGCTCCTCGACCCCCGCGCGCATGTCCGGGTCCAGCTTGTTCCAGCCCGAGATGCCCGTGTAGCCGACCATCCTGTCCGTCAGACCCAGCACCAGCATCATCTCGGTCAGGTTCACATCATTGGAGACGGCGCGCTGCGGCGTTGCATCGAAGGTCACCATCCGATCGCAACTCTGCACCGTGGTCTGAGCCGAGGCGATCCCCGCAGTCAGGAGGAGGCTAGCGGTGGCGGAGAGGAACGGTTTCATGTGGGGGTCCTTCATTGGGAAGATGGAAGCTCAGGTGGCCCACGCCGCTGGGCGCGAGGTGCTCGCGGCACGCACAGACGTCAAACGCGCCGGACAAGGCAGCCTCGGTCAGCACGTCTGCGGGCGGCCCGAAGCCAAGGGCGTGCCCTTCCTTCAGGAGGAGCACATCATCGCAGGCCCCAGCTGCCATGTTGAGGTCGTGCAGCGAGGTGACGATGGTCAGCGGGAGGTTGCGGATCAGGGCCACGACCTCCAGTTGATGCCGGATGTCGAGATGATTGGTGGGCTCGTCAAGGATCAGAAGCCGGGGCTCCTGCGCAAGGGCGCGCGCGACCATGACCCGCTGCCGCTCGCCGCCCGAGAGCGTGCCGAGATGACGGTCCGCCAAACCGCGCAGGTTCAGCCGACCAAGCGCGCGGTCCACGATTTCCGCGTCGCCCGCACCGCCGCGTCCGCCAAAGCCTTGGCGGTGGGGCGTTCGACCTAGGGCAGCGATCTCGCGGACGGTAAGGGCGAAATCTGTCGGCTGTTCTTGAAGAACGACCGCCACCTTTCGGGCAACCGCGCGGGCGGTTTGCGCCCAGACATCTTGGCCATCGATAGAGACTATTCCCGTCGTGGGTCGGCGAAACCGGTAAAGAAGCCGAAGCAGTGTTGTTTTGCCAGAGCCATTGGGGCCGACAACGCCGAGAACGCGCCCGGGCAACAGCGAAAAGCTGAGTGGGCGAAGGATTGTCTTTCCCGTCCTGCGGGCAGACCAGCTAGCGTGCTGCACTGACAGAGCGGCACCTGCGCTTATGTTCATATCCGCCGGAGATATCGGATCAGCGATGACGTCTTTCATCGTGTTGCAACCTCCGGCGCCAGCGGCGTTACAAGGTCAGATCCAGTATTGAACGGCGGCACACGGCCGAGAATGCCAGTCTGCAAGGGGGCAGGCCGATCTTCGCGATGCAGAAAGCCTTCCGTTGCATCCCGGTAAAGCGACGACACAGTGATCACCGCATCCAGGTGACTGGGCTCCTGGGGATCGAGATCACCGAAGACATAGGTGAACCGGTTGGGTCCCGAGAGGGCGATGGCGCAGGACCGTTTGCATTGGCTCATGCACTGCATGCCGCGTACACGGAGTGCGCTGCACCCACTCTCTCCAGTCAGACGGCCGGCAAGTAAAGACCGGGCGAGGCGCGTGCCACCTCTCACACCGTCATAACGGTCCTCGCGTCCGTCTCTGCATGTCAGGCAGATCGAAAGGAGGAGAGGCTCTGTATGAGAGATGTCCATAGCGCTCAGATGTAATGTTATAACATTGCATTTATTAATCTGATGCCCTATCCTTCGTCAAGGCTTGTCGTACGGAGACGGGAGATGGCGGATAGCCCGAACGCAAGACCCATGCCGAGCGCGTGTTCGATCATCTGCGCCGTCAGACCAAACCTTTATCGGCCTACCAAATCCTCGAAGATCTTCGCAGCGAAGGAGTCACTGCGGCGACGACCGTTTATCGGGCA
>JAKSDN010001226.1 GCA_022360075.1 Kiloniellales bacterium
GACCAAATCGCCTGCCGCACGGCGGCCAAAGGCGGCGCCAACGAGCTGCCGGCCCGCATCGTCGGCGAGGAGTTCGCCGGAGGGGTCGTCACCATCCATCTGGAAACCGTGAGCGGCGTCAGCCTACGGGCACGCCGGCCTACCCAGGATCCGATGATCGCAGATCTGCACGTCGGCGACACGGTCCATGCCGCCTGGGACGCCGTGGCTGCCCGCTTCATCGAAGAGTAGTGCCGTGATCAAGAGCCCGATCCCCTGGCCCAACGGCGCGCGCTGCGCCTGTGCGATCACCTTCGATATGGATGCGGACAGCCTGATCCACATATCCCGCCCAACCGACGGGCATGACCGGCTCTATCCCATTTCCATGGGACGCTACGGCCCCACTGTCGGGGTGCCGCGCATTCTGGAGACCTACCGGCGCCTGGGCCTCAAGCAATCCTTCTTCATTCCCGGCTGGTGCATGGAGCAATACCCCGCGACGGTCGAGGCGATCTTGAAAGACGGTCACGAGATCGGCCACCACGGCTACCTTCATGAAGACCCCACTGAGCACTCGTCAAGCGAGCAGCGCTATTGGTTCGAGCGCGCTTTAGAGACCCACCGCCGCTTGACCGGACAGGCGCCGCAAGGCTACCGCGCACCGGTCTACAACGTAACGCAGCAGGTGATCGATCTCTTGATCGAGCACGGCTTCAGCTACGACAGCTCCCTGATGGCCGACGACATCCCCTATGCCATGGAGACGGCGGCCGGCAGCCTAATCGAGCTGCCGGTGCACTGGGGTACCGACGACTGGCCACCTTTCGCACATTACAGCGAGATCGGCTACATGATGCCGGTGAAAGGCCCGAGCGAAGGTCTCGCTCCGTTCTGGGAGGAGTTCGAGGCGCACTACGAGGCAGGCGGTCTCTGGATGGCGATCTGGCACCCCTTCCTGACGGGACGTCTCGCCCGCTGGCGAAAGGTCGAGGCCTGGCTCGAGGGCATTCTCGATCGCGGCGACGTCTGGTTCGCCCCGCTCACCGAGATCGCTGCGCACGTCAAACGCGTCAGGGCGGACGACCCGACCGCAGTACGCCTGGAGATGCTGCCATACTACGAACAGCCGATCCGCCTGGTCAGGTGAGCTTCTCTTTCGTATCGATAGCCGCGGTCTCTCAAGTTGGCTACCCTACCTCTGAACCGGCTCTGGCCCTCTCCCGCTGGGCCCGGTCGACGGCGGTCGAGGTGGTCGACATGGAGACTTCGCTCTAGCGGAGACGCGACGTGAGTGGCCAGACGATCGTCCTCATCATTGCCGAGACGTTCTTCCTCGCTGCCGTGACCCTGATCGGCCTTCTCTACCCTATGTAGTGGGATGCCTGCCAAGCCAGGCGATAGAGCACGTTCGTCACTCCACTCACTCCCACTCGATGATCGTTGGCGCTACCGGCACCTTGACATCGCGGTTGTCGCGCCGGTGGTCCGCCATTGCACAGTCAGGGAATCCCCGGCCTGACCAAGCACAGTGCCGCAATAGGGTCCCGGCGGTGCCGATCCGCTGACGCACGCCGAAACCACCGCTAGACCGTCTGCCAGGGCAGACGAGCGTCGCTCCCTGCTGCACAGCCTTGGGCTATTGCGCCCACTGGCTGCCGATCGTCGCTACAGAGAAGTTCGCGTTCATCGCCGCGCGCCGGTCAGCCTCCGGCTTGCGCCCGCGCTTCCCCGGCTTCGGCAGCAGCTGCGCTATACGGTCCCATGCCTCGTCGGTGAGACCAGTCGGATAGCGCTTGGTCTTCTTCTTGGTCGTGGCCATGCGGCCTCGGTCTCTGACGTCCCCATGCATAGGGTGAACCAAAGCAGATCGCGTCGAGGGAATCCTCTCTCAAACGGGCTCTTAGCCGCGGCGTAGCAGTAAAAGTGACAATGCCCGGTGAACAATACGAAGCCACGCCGGACGTCCGACAGCTATCCCTTATTCGCCTCGACGATCGTCCGCATGCTCTGCTTGACGTTCCTCAGCGGCGTGCCTGGCTGCCAATCCTTGGCGCGGTTGCTGGGAGCACTCTCGACGTTGCGGTCAAGAGCAATCTTCGTCAAGCAGGAAGGCAAGGAGATGGTCGGCGACAATGTGGGGCGCTTCGACAAGCAGGCTGTGTTTGAGCTCAGGAAGAATGACGAGGCGGGAGTCCGGGATGGTCTTGTGCATGAACCGGGCCATGCGCGTGTTCGAGCCGACATCATGCTCGCCGGTCAGGACCAGGGTTGGGTGCCTGATCTCGTGAAGGCGGCCGGCCAATTCGCTTTCGCCGAAGACCCGATAGGCCTCGATATAGGACTCCAGATCGTTGGCCACCATCTCACGAATGCGCGCCTCGATCCGTTCCGGGTGCTGCCGCGCGAACTGCTCCGTGAACCAGCGCTCGCGCGCAGCCTCGGTCACCGCAACGATCCCGCCGTCGCGCAAGAGCTCCTGACGCGAAACGACCTTGTGTCTCTCTTGCTCCGTCCGACCTGCGACCGTGGCCAAAAAGGCCAGGCGCTCGACACGCTCGGGCCAGTTCAAGGCAAGGCACTGTGCGATCATGCCGCCGAGGGAAAAGCCGACGACATGGGCGCGCTCGATGGCTTCGCGATCCATGATCTCGAGAACATCCGCGCAAAAGCGTTCGAGCGAGTAGCGCTCCCTGATGGGCGAGGACGCGCCGTGGCCGCGCAAGTCCATTCGGACAGCCTTGTAGCGCCGCGATAGAGCCGCCTGCACGGTATCCCAGGACCGCAGGTTGGCGCCGACGCCATGAATGAGGATCACCGGCTCACCTTCGCCGTCGACGCGGTAGTTGAGGGGGGGTAGCGTTGGATTGTCCATGCAGGAGGAAAGGCCATTGATTATCATACAATAATATGGCATACCAAAAAACTGGTAGCAAGACCGCCAGTCGAGACGTTATCCCAGTGCATTGTCAATGGCGTGCTTTCGGAGGTGTTCGGGGCGCATCCCTGCGCTGCGCCGAGGGAGAGTCGCATGAAGCAATCAGCAAGAGTTCTTCGCGTAGCCCCTGAAACAAGCAGTCTTCGCGAGCGCACCACCGAAGCCCTTCGGAACGCAATACTGTCGCTTCACTTCGCACCAGGAGAGAAGCTGGTGGAGAGGCGCTTGTGCGACGAGACCGGCGTAAGCCGAACCTGCGTGCGCGAAGCACTGCGGCACCTCGAGGCGGAAGGGCTGGTCCAACGGGTGCCGAACCACGGCATGTTCGTGGCGCGCCTGACGGTCGACGAAGCACGCCAAATCTACGAGGTTCGGGCCGCTCTGGAAGCATCGATGGTGCGTAGTTTCGTCGAGCGGGCGAGCGATTCCCAAGTCAAGTCGCTGGAGAAGGCGTTGCAGCGCGTGGCGACGGCGGCGTTGAAGTCGAACGTCGTCGCCTATTCCAATGCGCTGGTCGAGCTGACC
>JAKSDN010000453.1 GCA_022360075.1 Kiloniellales bacterium
CTGCTTCTGGCCGCAGGCGCCTGGGTGCTTTTCGGCAACTCGGATAGTGCCGAGGGCCTGGACCCCGACGACCCGGCGCGCGTCGCCTTGGGCGCGCGGGTCTACACAGAAGAGTGCGCGGCCTGCCATGGCGCGAGCCTGGAAGGCCAGGCGAACTGGCGCCAGCGCCGGGCCGATGGCCGTCTTCCGGCGCCGCCGCACGATGCGAGCGGCCACACCTGGCATCATCCCGACCGGCAGCTCTTCGCGCTCACCAAGCAGGGCCCGGCGGCCTTGGTTGGCCAGGGCTACGAAAGCGACATGCCGGCCTTCGCCGACAGACTGACGGATGCGGAGATATGGGCCGTCTTGTCCTATATCAAGAGCACTTGGCCCGCGGCGGTGCGCGACCGCCACGACCAGATCAACGAGCGCGCCGGGCGATGACGCGCCGTACCAATCGCCGTGGAGACCTGCGATGAAGACCTGGGGCGGACTGTCGCGGCGCAGCCTCTTGACCGGCGGTGCCCTGGCGACGGGACTGAGCCTCTTGCCGCCGCGGCCCTTCGCGGCGCGGGGGCCGGTCCCGTTGGTGCCGGGTCCGGCCAAGGCGCGCCTCGTCGGCTCGCGCTATCCCGAGACCGCCGTCTGGGGCTACAACGGGGCCATACCCGGCCCCGAGATCCGGCTGCGCCAGGGCGAGCGGCTCCGAGTTGCCGTGGAGAATCGGCTCGAGCAAGCGACGACCGTTCACTGGCATGGCGTCCGCCTGCCGAACGCGATGGACGGCGTGCCCGACGTGACGCAGAGCCCGATCGCGCCGGGCGAGACCTTCGTCTACGACTTCGTGCCGCCGGATGCGGGTACCTACTGGTATCATCCGCACCTCAACAGCCGAGAGCAGGTCGCGCGCGGGCTCGCCGGCGCTCTCATCGTCGAGGAGGCCGAGCCGCCGGCGGTCGACCGCGAGGAACTCTGGGTCCTCGACGACTGGCGGCTCACCGAGGACGCCGCGATCGCCGAGGACTTCGACCGCTTCCACGACCTGAGCCATGCCGGCCGGATCGGCAACACGGTGACTCTCAACGGCTTCATCCCGGAGGCCTGGCCCGTGCGCGCCGGCGAGCGGGTCAGGCTGCGCCTCGTCAACGTCGCCAACGCGCGCGGCTTCGCGCTGGTCTTCGAGGGACATCGGCCGACCGTCGTCGCCGTCGACGGCCAGCCCTGCAGACCGCACGAGGC
>JAKSDN010000534.1 GCA_022360075.1 Kiloniellales bacterium
TGCGACCGACGGTCGCGGCGATCCGTTTCCGCGGGTCGTGGGGCTTGACCCCGATCTCGGCGCCGTCGAGCCCGCGACCCTCACGTCCGGCGCAAGCTCCGGCGACGATCTCCGCGGCGGGACGCAAGACGACGCGGTCTTGGGATTCGAAGGCTCCGACACCTTGTCCGGCGGGCGCGGCGGCGACCTCTTGGACGGCGGCGACGATGACGATTCCCTCAACGGCGGACGGGGCGACGACCGGCTTCTCGGCGGCGAAGGCGCTGATACGCTCAATGGCGGCCGGGACGACGACGATCTTCAGGGCGGCGACGACGCCGACATCCTGCGCGGTGGACGCGGGAACGACACCCTCGACGGCGGCGCCGGCAACGACACGCTCTTCGGCGGCAGCGGTGAGGACCTGCTGTACGGCGACATCGGCAATGACACGCTCACCGGCGGCGCCGACGGCGACCTGCTCTACGGCGATGCCGGCGGCATCGACAACGGCAACGGCGGTGCCGACGTGCTCTACGGCGACGGGGAAGGGTCCCTAACCAATGCGAGCGGCGCCGACGACACGCTTTATGGCGGCAGCGGCGGCGACCAGCTCTACGGCGATGCCGGAGGCGACCTGTCCGCCGAATCTGGCGGCACGGCCACGGGCGGCGCCGACACGCTCTTCGGCGGCAGCGGTGCCGACGTGCTCTACGGCGATGCCGGACGCCTTATACTGAGGCTTTTCAACGGCACGGCGAGGGGCGGCGACGACCTGCTGTACGGCGGCGATGACGACGACCTGCTGTACGGCGACGCCGGCATCGACAGCCTCCTCGGCGGCGACGACACGCTGGACGGCGGCGCGGGCAACGACACGCTCTTCGGTAGCGGCGGTGAGGACCTGCTGTACGGGGACATCGGCAATGACACGCTCACCGGCGGCGCCGACGGCGACCTGCTCTACGGCGATGCCGGCGGCTTCGACAACGGCAACGGCGGCGACGACCTGCTCTACGGCGACTCGAGAGGGTCCCGAATCAATGTGAGCGGCGCCGACGACACACTTTATGGCGGCAGCGGCGGCGATCAGCTCTACGGCGATGCCGGAGGCAGGTTAGTTGCCACATCAGGTGGCACGGCCACGGGCGGCGCCGACACGCTCTTCGGCGGCGAAGGCGCCGACCGGCTCTACGGCGATGCCGGACGCAGCCTATTGGCCTCTACTGACACGGCCACGGGCGGCGCCGACACGCTGAGCGGCGGTGCCGGCGCCGACGTGCTCTACGGCGATGCCGGACTCGACCTAGGGATTGCAGGCGTCGGCACGACCACGGGTGGCGCCGACACGCTCCTTGGCGGCAGCGGTGCCGACGTGCTGTACGGCGATGCCGGACGCGATATAACGAGGATTGGAGGCGGCACGGCGAGGGGCGGCGCCGACACGCTGTTCGGCGGCGATGACGACGACCTGCTCTACGGCGACGCCGGCGGCAATGACAACGGCTTTGGCGGCAACGACACCCTGGACGGCGGCGCCGGCAACGACACGCTCTTCGGCGGCAGCGGCGCCGACAGCCTCACCGGTGGCAGCGGCGCCGACGTCTTCGGCTACAGCGCCGGCGACGGCGATACCAACGGCACGCTTGCCCTGGCCGACCTCATCACCGACTTCACCGACCTGACCGACAGGATCGGCCTGGGCGGCGGCCTCGCCTTCGGCGGCGCCGACGGTCAGGTGAGCTTCGTCGCCGCCGACAGCGGCGGCCTCGGCGGCGATCCCGGCGACACGGCGCTGATCATCAACGACAGCGCCCAGGCCAACGGGATCGGCGAGGTCCTGGCCGTCATCGAGGGCGTCGCCCTCACCAACCTGGACGGCTCGGACATCACGATCCTGCCCTAGCGGGCGGGCGATCGGTCGCCGTCGTCCTTTCACCCGGCGCCGGGACAACGCCCGGCTCGTGCCGTCACAAGCCTGCGCCGGGGCGCTCGTCGAGCTCCCTGAAGCAGCGGCCGATAGCTTTCCGGACCCTGCGACGGCATGGAGATTTCGAATGTCGTCGGGCGAGAAGCGCTTCCAGCGCTCCTCAGAGCCTGATCCAAAATGACTGTTCTCAGAACAAGAACTTGGACTAAGAAACCTCCTCATTTGTCATTGCCCGACTTGATCCGGCAATCCAGGCATCGCTTGACCCAGGCGCCACTCTGGATCACCGGGTCAAGCCCGGTGATGACAAATGAAGTAAGGCAATACTCTGATCTTACAGGACCCATTTCGAGTCAGACTCTCATGGTCGCGCGGGATCAGCGATTCTCTTTCGAGGCGTCCCATCCTTGCTCTGTTGCCAACCTGGGCCGCCCTCCATTTAGACGAGCATCTGGCCCCGATACCGGACGAGAGCGCCGGCCCAAGCCAAAGGGATCGGCGCGTGCGGGAAAACACCGGCTGGCGCGAGGCGCTTGATCACGGCGCTGCCACGGGGCATGACTCTGCCGGGCCCGTAGTTCAGCGGTTAGAACCCACCGCTCATAACGGTGTTGTCGCAGGTTCGAATCCTGCCGGGCCCACCACCTTACGGCTTTGTCTTGTCCAGGACTCCATCGGCCTTCAGCATCATGCCGCCGGGCGCCATGCGATCTTGTTGACCAGCTATGCAGGATCGATAAGAGCCAAACGATTCTGCATGGACTAA
>JAKSDN010000984.1 GCA_022360075.1 Kiloniellales bacterium
CGCAGCGACCGCGCCTTGAGCGCGAGCGGGCGGCAGGCGGTGGCGCGCTGGCGCTTGCCGGCCGAGCTGACAAGCTATCGCTGGACCTCGAGCCCGCTGCGCCGCGCCCTCGAGACCGCGGCGCTCCTGGGCCATGGCGAAGCCGAGCCCGAGGTCGCGCTGATCGAGATGGACTGGGGCGCGTACGAAGGCCAACGGCTCGCCGAGTTGCGCCAGCGTTGCGGCGAGGCCTTCGCGCAGAACGAGGCGCGCGGTCTCGACTTCCGGCCCGACGGCGGCGAGTCGCCGCGTGCCGTACAGAAACGCCTCAGCCCTTGGCTCGCGCACTGCGCCGCCGGGGCGCACCCCACCGCCGCTATTACCCACAAGGGCGTGATCCGCGCGCTCTACGCCTTGGCTGTCGGCTGGGACATGCGCGGCAAGCCGCCGGACAAGCTGCGCGATGCCTGCGCCCACCGTTTCCGCCTCGCCGCCGACGGCACGCCGCGGGTCGAGCGCCTGAACATCCCGCTGGCGCCATGAGCCTTCATCCGGCGCCAGCGACGCGCAGCGATGTCCTGATCTATGTCCAGCATTTGCTGGGCATCGGCCATCTGCGCCGCGCGGCGGTGATCGCCCGCGCGCTCGCGAGCGCCGGCCTGAAGACCGATCTCGTCACCGGCGGGCCGCCGGTGCCGGGACTCGAGGTCGGCGCCGCACGGGTTCATCAGCTCGCGCCGATCCGCAGCCGCGACGCACGCTTCACCGGCCTGGTCGACGCCGAGGGGCGGGAGCTCGACGAGGCCTTCAAGGCCGCCCGGCGGGACCGTCTGTTGGCGCTTTACGAGACGCTCGGACCGCGCGTGCTGATCACCGAGCTCTTTCCCTTCGGCCGGCGCCAGCTCCGCTTCGAGCTGCTGCCGCTGATCGACGCGGCGCGGCGGCAACCGCGGCGTCCTTGGATCCTCAGCTCCGTGCGCGACATCCTGAACGAGGCCACGCGCCCGGAAAAGACGGCCTGGATCCTGGAGACGCTCAAGAGCCGCTTCGACCAGGTGCTGGTGCACGGCGACCCGGCGCTGGTCCGGCTTGAAGAGAGCTTCGGGCCGGCGGCCGAGGTCGCCGGCAAGCTGCGCTATACCGGCTACGTCGTGGACTCGACGCCGCAGCCTGCCGAGGGGCCGGGGGAGGGCGAGGTGCTGGTCTCCGCCGGCGGCGGCGCCGTCGCCGCACCGCTCCTGGAGGCGGCGCTCGAAGCGCGGGCCCTGTCCGGCCTTCGCAGCCGGACCTGGCGGCTGCTCGTCGGACGCAACCTGCCGGAGGCGGCCTTCCGGGAGCTGGTCGCGAAAGCGCCGGCGAACGTCGTGGTGGAGCCCGCCCGGCCGGATTTCGTCGCGCTTCTGGCCCGGGCCCGCCTGTCGATCAGCCAGGCCGGTTACAACACTGTGATCGAGCTGGTCCAAGCGGGCATTCCCGGCATCGTGGTACCCTTCGCCGGTGACGGCGAGACGGAGCAACGCATGCGCGCCCGCGTTTTTCGGGATCGCGGCCTACTGACCATGGTGGAGCCGGAGGCGCTGTCCGGCGCAACACTGGCTGCCGCGATCGACCGGATTGCGGAACCGGGTAACGTCGTCGACCCTCCCGACCGGGCGATCGCGCTGGATGGCGCCGCCCGGACGGCTGAGATAGTCTCTGGCTTGGCGGCCGAACCACCGGGAAAGGAAACCTAGCGGCACCATGGCGAATTGGCAGGACCTTGCGAGTGAGTTGGAGCGCTGGGCCCTGGCCGGGCGCCGCGCGACCTTTTGGTGGCGTGACGATGACGCGGTCGAGCCCAACGCCGCCCTGACCCGCCTGCTCGCGCTGGCCCGTGCCCGCGACTTGCCGCTCGCGCTCGCCGTGATACCGGCGCGACTGTCCCAGCGTTTGGTCCCCGCGCTCGCGGGATCGGGCGCCACGGTCACGCTGTTGCAACACGGCTATGCCCACCGCAACCATGCGCCCCAGGGCGAGAAGAAGCAGGAGCTGGGCGACCATCGCCCGCTGACGCGGGTGTTGCACGAGCTGACCCGAGGCGCGGCGATGCTCGACGCCGGCCTCGGTTCAGACCCGAGCGCCGAGGGCGGCGGGCCTGAGCGCGCGGCGGTCCTGGTGCCGCCGTGGAACCGCTTCGCCGCCGGCTTGCTGCCGGCGCTGCCGGAACTCGGCTTTTGCGGCCTTTCCGGCTTCGGCCCGCGCGCCGCAAGCGCCACGCCCGAAGGCCTGCGACTCTGCCACTGCCACGTGGACATCTTGCGCTGGAAGGACCCGCGGGGCTTCCGCGGCGAGGCCGAGACGCTGGCGCAACTGATCGCTCATCTCGGCGCGCGGCGCCGGGGTGAGGCCGATGGCGAGGAAGCGACCGGGCTCATGACCCATCATCTGGCCCATGACGGCCCGGCCTGGGCCTTTCTCGAGCGGCTGCTGGACACCCTGACGGCGCATCCTGCTGTCGACTTCCTCAGCGTCTCGGAGGCCTTCGGCTGGACGCAGCGGCGCGTACCGCAGCTCGCGGCGGCGGGGCGCTGATGAAGATCTTCCGCTATCCGCCGCGCAGTCTCGCCGGCGACTACATCCGCTCTGGCACGGGCTTGGCCGTGGGCGTGGGCGTGCTCCTGTCGGTCCCGCCGAGTCCCGCAATCGTCTTGATCTTCGGGGGCATTACGGTCTTGTTCGGGCTCTTCGGGATGCGCACCCTGCAGCGGCACATCACAAAGGTCGCGGTCACCGAAGAGGAAATCTGTAACGCCGGTGTCGTAACGCGTATCTTATCATGGACCGATCTAGAACGATTCAAACTGCGCTATTACGGAACCAAGAAGCAGCACAGAGGTGAGGGCGGATTCATGCAACTGACTCTCGGCGGGGGCGGCTCGTCCCTTACCTACGAGTCCAGCATCGAAGGCTTCCGGTTCATCGCGTGGCGCGCAGCGAAGGCTTTGCGGGAGAACGGCGCATCGATGGACCCGACCTCGGCGGGCAACCTCCTCGCGATCGGCCTCGATGCCGACGGGGAACGGCCGCCGCCGGAGGACTAGGCTCCGTGGCGGACCATAGCGAGGCCCTGTTGCCGGACCTGCTCCGGGTCCAGGATCTGAGGATTTCGTTCAATCTGCCCGAGGGCAGATTGGAGGCCGTGCGCGGCGTGTCGTTTCGGATGCCGCAGGGCGGCACCGTCGCCCTGGTCGGCGAGTCCGGCTCGGGCAAGTCGGTGGTCAGCCAGGCGATCATGGGCATCCTGCCGCAGTCGGCGCAGATCGACAGCGGCAAGATCCTGTTCGCCGATCCGCAGGCCGGAAAGAACGGCCGCGATCCCGTGACCGACATCGCCAGCTTGAGGCCGAACAGCGCGGCGATGCGCAGCATCCGCGGCGGGCGCATCTCGATCATCTTCCAGGAGCCCATGACCTCGCTGTCGCCGGTTCACACGGTCGGCAATCAGATCGGCGAGGCCCTCGAGCTGCACCGCAAGGTGACGCCGGCGGAAAGCCGCGAGCTGACCAGCGATATGCTGCGCCTGGTCGGCTTCCCCGATCCGATGAAAGCCCTCAGGACCTATCCCTTCGAGCTTTCCGGCGGCCTGCGCCAGCGCGCGATGATCGCCATGGCGCTGATCTGCCGGCCGGCGCTGCTGATCGCCGACGAGCCCACGACCGCGCTCGACGTGACCATTCAGGCGCAGATCCTCAAACTGCTGCGCGACCTCCAGAGCGAGCTCGGTATGGCCGTGCTGATGATCACCCACGATCTCGGCGTCGTCGCCAACGTCGCCGAAGAGGTCGTGGTCATGTACCACGGCGAGGTCATGGAGCGCGGCTCGCTGGATGCGATCTTCGCCGATCCGCGCCATCCCTATCTGCAGGCGCTGCTGCGCGCGGTGCCGCGCTTCAACATGGAGGCGGGCGAGCGGCTCCAGCCGATCCGCGAGATCAAGCACGACAGCGGCAGCCGCCTCCTGGCCGCCAAGGAAGCCTGGCCGAGCGCCGGCGACCGGGCCGGCCCGCTGCTCAAGGTCGACAACATCAGCAAGAGCTTCCGGATTCGCAAGAGCGGCTGGTTCGGCAGTCAGAGCGGCGAGGCGCTGGCGGTCGACGACGTCAGCCTGTCGATCCGCCGCGGCGAGTGCCTGGGCCTGGTCGGCGAGAGCGGCTGCGGCAAGACGACGCTGTCGAAGATCATCATGCGCGCGCTGTCGCCGGACTGCGGCTCGATCACCTTCAACGACCGCGGCAAGGCGGTCGACGTGCTCGCCCTTCAGGGCGAGGACCTGGTGCGCTTTCGCCAGCGCATCCAGTTCATGTTCCAGGACCCCTTCAGTTCGCTGAACCCACGCATGACGGTGCTGGACATCATCAGCGAGCCCCTGGTGATCCATAAGATCGGCGACGCGGAAAGCCGCATCGAAACGGTCAAGGAGCTGATGAAGGTGGTCGGCCTCGACATCCGCCACCTCAAGCGCTATCCGCACAGCTTCTCCGGCGGACAGCGCCAGCGCATCGGCATCGCCCGGGCCCTGGCGCTCAAGCCGGACCTGCTGATCTGCGACGAGCCGGTCTCGGCACTGGACGTCTCGATCCAAGCGCAGATCCTGAACCTGCTGAAGGACCTGAAGCAGGAGCTCGGCCTGACCTACATGTTCATCTCGCACAACCTGGCGGTCGTCGACTATATCGCCGACCGGATCGCCGTGATGTGCCGAGCCCGTCTGGTCGAGCTCGCGCCGCGCGAGCTGCTGTTCAGCCAACCGGTGCATCCCTATACCCAGGCCCTGATCTCGGCGGTGCCGGAGCCCGACCCCCATCGGCGCCTGGACCTGAGCGCGCTGATGGAAGGGCGCGCCTCCGAGCCCGCGGCCTGGCCCGCGCCCTTCACGGTCGACGGCACGACCAAGCCGACCCTCGTGCACCTCGGCAACGATCACTACGTCAGGGCCGACCCGACCTTGGGCGAGCTGCGGGCCGCGCAATGAGGCTTGCCCGATCAGCGCTGTGCCTCGCGGTCGCCGCCTTGGTCGCGGCCGCGCCGCTCTCCACGGCTCAGGCCGAGCCGAAGGAGTCTCCGGTGCTGGCCGAGGCCGTGGCGGAGGGCCGCCTGCCGCCGCTTGAGAAACGGCTGCCCGAGGTGCCCTCGGTCGAGCCTCTGGACCAAGACTGGCAGGAGCCGGGCCGCTACGGCGGGCGCCTGCGCACGCTGATGGCCAAGGCGCGCGATCTGCGTCAGCTCTACGTCTACGGCTACGCCCGCCTGGTGGCCTACGACGCACAGCTCGAGCTGCGGCCCGACATCCTGGAGAAGGTCGACAACGAGGCCGACCGCGTCTTCACGCTTCACCTCCGGCCGGGCCACAGGTGGTCGGACGGCCAGCCCTTCACCAGCGAGGACTTCCGCTACTGGTGGGAGGACGTGGCCAAGAACGACGCGCTGTCGCCCGCCGGCCCGCCGATCGCGCTTCAGGTCGACGGCGAAGCCCCGACCGTGGAGATCCTCGACGAAACGACCGTGCGCTATAGCTGGTCGCGGCCGCATCCGACCTTCCTGCATCTCCTGGCCAAGGCGAGGCCGCCGGAGATGTACATGCCGGCGCACTACCTCAAGCAGTTCCACGAGCGCTACGCCGATCCCGGCAGTCTCGCGAGCAAGGTCGAGGCGGCCCGGCAGAGGAACTGGGCGGCGCTGCACAACCGCATGGACAGCGACTACAAGGGTAACAACGTCGAAATTCCGACGCTCCAGCCCTGGATGAACACCACGGCGCCGCCGTCGGAGCGCTTCGTCTATGTCCGCAACCCCTACTTCCACCGGGTCGACCCGCAAGGCCGCCAGCTTCCCTACATCGATGAGATCGTCGTCCAGATCGCCGGCGGCGGTATCATCCCGGCCAAGACCGGCACCGGCGAAAGCGACCTTCAGGCGCGCTACATCCGCTTCGACAACTACACCTTCCTGAAGGAAGCCGAGAAGCGCACGCCGATCGACGTCTCGCTCTGGCAGACGGCCGAGGGCGCCCGCCTCACG
>JAKSDN010000290.1 GCA_022360075.1 Kiloniellales bacterium
ATCCGGGCCCTGAGAAGGCGTGGGCAGCGGCCGCACCTGCCATGGCAGCGCTACCGCAGCCTCCTCAAGGTCTTTGTCCTGCCACCGCCACGGATCGTACATGACTGGCGCTCCAAGACAGCCTAATCAGGACACCCGGCGCAGGAGCCGGATGCGGGAAAGCCGCACGTCCGGATCTGTGAGGGGGGCGTCGGAAGACCGGCGCCCCTACTCGACCAAGTGAAGAGCCTCTTTGCCCCAAGCTCTTGTTCCGAAAGCAATCATTTTGGGTCAGGCTCTTAGGGATTTCGCGGCGGAAGTCACAGGTCGAGACCTGCATTCTCCCGGCTCAATCGTGCCGCGCTACCTGGCCGAGTCCCGGCCAGGCGGGGCGGGTGGCGACGTCCTTGCTGCCGCAGTCCGAGCAGCGGAGCTGGGCGCCGACCTCCGGCACCGGCCAATCGTCACCCAGGCGCTCGGCGAGCGTCGCGATCGCCATCACCGCGTTGTGTCCGCAGCGGTTGCACCAGCAGAACACGTCGATGCCGGCCTCGCGCAGCTCGCCGAGCGCCGTGGCGCGCTGTTGCCGGTCCTGCTCCCGCTCGCTCGCTCGCTTGACGCCGCCCATCTCGACCGTTCGATATAGACTCAAAGTTATAATCGAACATAACAAGAACATCGTCGCCGATCAAGCGGCGCGAGCGGCGGCGTGGCGAACCTTCGGCTGTGGTGTTGGAGGCTTCTGTCAGAACCAGCCGGCGCGGACCACGTCGAGCTTGCGCTCGAAGACCTTCAGCGCTTCGGCGATGGTCTTGGCCCGCTTGAGGCGCGCGGTTCCCGAGAAGACCAGGTACTCCGCAGGCGCATCGGCCTTGTTGATGCGCTTGGCGATCGAGAAGATCGGCCGGTCGTGGGTGTGGCGGAACACGGAGAAAACGGCCATGCCTGCCTGGCGGTCGATGGCGTAGTCGCGCCATTCGCCGCTGGCGACTCTGCGGCTGTAGAGGGAAAGAAGCTGATTGAGCTCGTAACGCGTGAAAAACGTCGCGTGTTTGCTCGGCCTAGCGCGGCGCCTGACATCTTCGAGGCGATAGACCTTGCCCATCTCGGCGCGCCGGACCTCCCAACCGTTATCCTGTTCTTGGGCTTAGTTTTGCCGAAATCACCGCTGCCGTCCAGGACAGACTAGTGGGCGATCGACGGCTTCCGGGGCCGCGCGGGGCGCCGGGAACGGGGCCGGAACTCAGTCGAGACGGGCGTATTCGCTGGCCAGCGGATCGGGCCGGCTGTAGCAGGTCACCTCGCCCAGCGTGCGATAGCAGAACGGACCGCTGCCTTCGCCGCCGTCGAGCGAGGCGAGGGCCTCGCGGTCGAGCACGCCCGCCTTCGGCTGGCAGTAATCCTGGCCTTGGGACATCTTGACGGCGGAGCATTCCTCGCCGGTGAGCCAGGAGACCACGTGATCGGTCGGCGTCTTCTTGGTGGTGGACAGGGTGGTGAGGCTGGCGACCACCATGCCTGGGCCGGTGGTGAAGAAGGTGCAGCCCGACAAGCCCAGGAGGGCGACGAAGACGATGCTGATCCGGGCCATACCTGGTCCTCCTCGCGATGCGGCGCCGGGCCTGCGGAACGCGCTGTTCCGCCGGGCGCTGCAGGCGCCATTGACCCGAAGTGTCGCCTCTGCGAGTAAATAAAGCGTAAGGCATAAGACGGCCGCGTCGCCCCTCGCGGGCAGGCCCGGATGGCCCCGACGGACAGGCCGCCCAGAGGGAGACATGGCATGGCAGCGGTACCCCCGATCTGCGAATTCGGCTGGAAGGCCGTGGATTTCGCGCTCGAAGGCACGGACGGCAAGACCTACGGCTTGCAGGACGTGCGCGGCCCGAACGGCACGCTGGTGATGTTCATCTGCAACCACTGCCCCTACGTCCGCTCCGTGATCGACCGCATCGTGCGCGACGTCAAGGAGCTCCAGGCCGAGGGCATCGGCGCCATCGCGATCATGTCGAACGATACGGAGAACTATCCCGAGGACTCCTTCGAGAACATGAGGCTCTTCGCCGCCGAGCACGACTTCGCCATGCCCTACGTGATCGACCGCAGCCAAGAGGTGGCGCGCGCCTACGACGCGGTCTGCACACCGGATTTCTTCGGCTTCAACAAGGACCTGGAGCTGCAGTACCGCGGCCGGCTCGACGAATCCAAGACGACGCCGGTGCCGGGGGCTAAGCGGGAGCTCTACGAGGCCATGCTCGAGGTCGCCAGAGAGGGCAGGGGACCGAGCAAGCAGATCGCCTCCATGGGCTGCTCGATCAAGTGGCGGGCGGCCTGACGTAGCCTCGGGTCACGCTCGCACGGCAAAGCTTTCTTAAGCAGAATTCGCTACGACGGCAGCGTCGCAAGCAAGGCTGGCGTTCGGACGGTAAGCGGTGCCGCGCCGGTCGGCCTCGCCGCGGATGGTCTGGCCGAGGGAAGACGTCTGGGTCCAGACATCGCTTGGTTCGCCCTTGGTCTGACAAAGTTGAACCCGGATGGCGCAGGTCGACGACGCGTCGGGATCGCTAGCGTCAAGATGGCGCCGCCGTCTGGCGCGCGCGACGGGGTGGGCTTTCACCGCGGTCACCGGACCGGCTTCGCGCCTCTGGCGCCGAGCCTACAGCCGTCTCGTGCAGGAGCCTGCCCAGCGCCGCTTCGAGTCTCTCATGGGCTCGGTCGTCGAGTGCGCCTTCGACGGCATCATTACGGTGCGGGAAGATGGCGCGATCGGCACCGCGAACGAGGCCGCCCACGCCATCTTCGGCTATGGCGGCGGCGCGCTGATCGGCCGCCCGCTCGGTGAGTTCCTGCCGGAGCTGCTGGCCGAGGAGGAAGGCGGCACCGGTCTGAGGATCGGCTTGGGGACCTGGGAGTATGAGGGACGGCGCCGCGACGGCGAGCTCTTTCCCGTGGAGCTTTCGGTCAGCGAGATTCGGCGCGGCGGTACAAGGCTCATGATCGCGATCCTGCGCGACGTGACTGTCCGCAAGACCCAGATCAGCGAGCTTCAGTATCAGGCCACCCACGACGCCCTGACCGGGCTGCCCAACCGCATGCTGCTGATGGACCGCTTGGAGCGGGCCGTGGCCTTGGCGAAGCGCGAGAACAAGGCCTTGGGACTCCTGCTGCTGGATCTCGATCAGTTCAAATCGATCAACGATACCTTGGGCCACAAGGTCGGCGACCTGCTGCTGCGTGACGTCGCGAAGCGCCTACAGGAGCCGCTCCGCGATTCCGATACGATCGCGCGCATCGGCGGCGACGAGTTTTCGGTGCTCTTGCCGACGGCCTCGAGCCAGCTCTGGGCCGAGCGTGTTGCCAAGCGCATCACCCAGTCCTTCAAGAAGCCCTTTCAGGTTCGGGGGCTTTCGCTCGAGGTCGGGGTGAGCGTCGGCATCGCGATGTATCCGCGCCACGCGACAGGGCCGGACGCCCTGCTGCAATGCGCCGACGTCGCCATGTACCAGGCCAAGGAAGCGCGCGTCGGCTATGCGGTCTACGACCAGGGCCGCGACGAGAACAGCGTGCGTCATCTGAGTCTGTCCGGCGAGTTGCGCCAAGCCATCGAGCAGGGACAGCTCACCTTCTATTATCAGCCGAAGCTCGATCTGCGCTCCGGCCGGCCTTGCGGCGTCGAGGCGCTGATCCGCTGGGATCATCCGACCTTGGGCCTGGTTCCGCCGGACGAGTTCGTCCTCCAGGCCGAGCAGACCGGATTGATCGAGCCCCTGACCCGCTGGGCCTTCGATACGACCCTGCACCAGCTCCGAGCCTGGGATCGCAAGGGCGTGAGGGTCGGGCTTTCCATCAATCTCTCCGCGCGCAATCTGCACGACAACAAGCTCCCCGACCGGCTCGCCTGGCTCGCTCAGAACCTGAGCCTCGACCGGCGGCGGATCTGTCTGGAGATCACCGAAAGCGCCATCGTCATCGACCCGGAAAGCGCGCTGGACGTCGTGCGCCGCCTCCATGCCCACGGCTTCCGGCTGTCCATCGACGACTTCGGCACCGGCTATTCCTCGCTCAACTACCTCAAGCGCCTGCCGGTCCATGAGCTGAAGATCGACAAGTCCTTCGTGATGAACATGACCCGCAACGAGGCGGACGCGGTCATCGTGCGCTCGACGATCGATCTGGCCCACAACCTCGGCCTCGAGGTCGTGGCCGAGGGGATCGAGACCGAGGAGCATCAGCAGCTCTTGAGGGGCCTCGGCTGCGACATCGGCCAGGGCTTTTTCATCAGCCGCCCCATTCGCAGCGATCAGACCACGGCTTGGCTGGAGCGGTCCTTCGACCACGCGGTCGATGGCGCGGGCGACGCAGGGGCCAGGTCTGCGGGCTCAGGCCTTCGGCAGAAAAGGCTCCAGGGGTGAGCCCGGCAAAGGCACGGCGTTCATGTTCCAGGAAACCGTGATCCGCGGCCGGTTCCCGCCATAGGGGTTGACGCAATGCACGAGCTCGCTGGGAAACAGCAGCAGCGTGCCGGCGCGCATCTCGGGCTGGAGCGGGTTGGTCATGCGCTGCTCCTCGATCTGGCAGCAGTCCGGATACCGCGGATCGACGAAGCAGAAACGCCCGGCGTTGATGTCCTCCGGGTCTTCCTCGCCCGCGTCCAGGCAATAGACCAGGCTCGCCGTCGAGCGCGTGTGGCTGTGCGGCGCGATGTAGTCGCCCTTTCGGTAGACATTGACCCAGGCGATATCGACCACGGCGCGCTCGTCGCCGGTGGCGAGGCGGAACAAGGCCTTGGCCCGCTCGTTCAGGAGTTGCGCCTCGGCGCTGTCCCACTGGTCGAGGTGATAGAGCTTGGTGCCGCCGAGCGACCGGCTGTACTGGGCGGACCAGCGGGGGTCTTGCGCCATCTCGAGGACGCGGGCGATCAGGGCCGGATGGTAGGCCTCTGTGTCGGTGAAGACCGTGCGCAGGATCGTTCTCTGCTTGTCGCGCGAAAGCACCCGCTGGCCCTCGGGCCAGACGGGCACCGGCTGCTGGCTGACCTGCACGATCTCGCCGGCCATGACGCCTACCTCGACCTCCCCTGACCCCCTTCGAAGCCGCGCCCTCGAACGCGGCTGTCCTGGATCTCCGCCGAAGCGTCATCTCTAGCCGATCGGGCCCGGGGTTGCATCCTCGGAAGCTTGGATTCCGGGGCTTTTCAGGCCTTTATCGAGGGACCGGGCCGAGATAATGTAGCGCCCCCTCCGCAGGCACTCAGAAACCACATTCAGGATCGGCCGTGGCAGACATTTTCCGCGAAGTAGACGAAGAGCTGAGGCAGGATCAGCTCAAGCAGATCTGGAAGCGCTACGGGCGCCTGATCGTCGCCGCGATGGTCGCGGTGGTGCTCGCGGTGGGCGGTTTCCAGGCTTGGAAGGCCTGGGACCTGCGCCAGCGCACGGCACTTTCCGACCGTTTCGCCGACGCCCTGGGCCAGGCGGACTCCGGCGATACGGCAGCGGCCGAGGAGGCCCTGGCGGCGATCGCTGCCGAGACCAGCGGCGGCTACGGCACGCTGGCGGCCTTCGCCCAAGCGCGCCTGCGGGCCGAGACGGGCGATACGGCGGGCGCGGCGGCGCTCTGGGAGCGCGTTGCCCAGGAGGAGGCCGAGGGCTCGCCCCTGCAGCGCATCGCCGTTCTGCTTGCGATCATGCATCAGGTCGACGACGGTGACGCCGCCGCGCTCGAGACGCGCCTCGCGCCCCTGACCAAGGCCGGAGAGGCCTTCAGACCGACGGCGCTGGAGCTGACCGCGATCCTGGCCCTGCGCCAAGGCGATCGCGCGCGTGCGCGCGAGACCTATGCCCTGATCGTCGACGATCTCGCCGCGCCGGCCGGCCTACGGGCTCGCGCCGCGCAGATGATCGAAGCGCTCGCCGAGTAGGCCGCGGACGGATCCTCCATGTCGTTACGACCGACGCTATTCCTTGTCTTGGCGCTGGGCCTGGCCGGCTGCGGCATCGACGAGATCTTCGAAGGCGAACAGGATCCGCCGCTTCCGGGCCAGCGGATCTCCGTCCTCGCCCTCGATGCCTCGCTCGAAGCCGACCCCAGCGTGGCGGACCTCGAGGTGCGCCTGCCCCAGCCCTACGTGAACGACACCTGGGCGCAGGCCGGCGGCAGCGCCAATCACGCCATGTACCACCTCGCGCTCGGCGCGCCGCTCAGCATCGCCTGGACCGCCGACATCGGCAGCGGCTCCAGCGACGAGCGCCAGCTTCTGGCCCAGCCGATCATCTCCGGCAATCGCGTTTTCACCATGGATTCCGTCTCCGTCGTGACCGCCTTCGAGGCCGCGACCGGGCGTGAGATCTGGCAGGTCGACCTGGAGCTCGAGGACGAGGACGAGGGCTTTTTCGGCGGCGGGATCGCTTTCGACGAGGGGCGGCTCTACGTCACCACCGGCTACGCCCAGGTCTACGCGCTGGACGCGGCGAGTGGCCGCGTGATCTGGCGCCAGGGCGTGCCGGCACCGGTCCGGGCCGCGCCGACGGTGACCGCCGGCCGGATCTACGTCCTGACCGTCGACAACCAGCTCTTCGCCATGGCGGCCGATGACGGGCGGCGGCTCTGGGAGCACAGCGGCCTTCAGGAGACCGCCGGCCTGGTCGGCACCGCGAGCCCGGCCGTCTCCGGCTCGACCGTCGTCGTGCCCTACTCTTCGGGCGAGATCTTCGGCATCCTGGCCGAGAACGGGCGGGTGCTCTGGAACGACAGCCTGTCGGCGATCCGGCGGGTCGATCCGATTGCCGATCTGGCTCACATCCGAGGACAGCCCGTCATCGATCGCGGCCTGGTCGTGGCGATCAGCCACTCCGGGCGCATGGTGGCGATCGACGAGCGGCGCGGCGCCCGCGCCTGGGACGTCGATCTCGGCGGCATCGAGATGCCCTGGGTGGCGGGCGACTTCATCTATGTCGTCACCAACGACGCTCAGGTCGTCTGCCTGACCCGCCGGGAGGGGCGTATCCGCTGGGTCCAGCAGCTCGACCGCTTCGAGGATCCCGAGGATCTGGAGGACCCGATCCAGTGGGTCGGACCGGTGCTCGGCGGTGACCGGCTGATCGTGGCCGGCTCGCACGAGGAAGCGGTCTCGATTTCGCCCTACACCGGCCAGCTTCTCGGCTCCATCGAGCTGCCGGACTCGCCGGCGATGGCGCCCGTGGTTGCCGACAACACGCTGTTCTTCCTGACCAACGATGCGACGCTGGTCGCTTTGAAATAGTCCGTTCCGCGGGGCCGGGCACGCCCGCGCCCAAGGATCGATCCGCGCTTCGACAGGCCGCAGCCATGCCCTTCACCGTCGCCATTCTCGGCCGGCCGAACGTCGGGAAGTCGACGCTCTTCAACCGCTTGGTCGGGCGCCGGCTGGCGCTGGTCGACGACGAGCCGGGCGTCACCCGCGACCGGCGCGAGGGCGAGGCCCGGCTCTATGATCTGAAGTTCCGCGTATTCGACACGGCGGGCCTCGAGGAGGCCTTCGACGACAGCCTCGAGGCCCGGATGCGCACCCAGACCGAGCGCGCCCTCTCTGACTCGGATCTCGCCCTGCTGCTGATCGACGCGCGCGCCGGCCTGACTCCTTTGGACGAGCACTTCGCCAACTGGCTGCGCCGTGCCGCTACCCCCGTCGTCCTGGTCGCCAACAAGTGCGAGGGCGGGGCGGGCGAGCCCGGCCTGCTCGAGGCCTACCGGCTCGGGCTTGGCGATCCGGTGCCCTTCTCGGCGGAGCATGGCCTGGGCCTGAGCGATCTGCACGACGCCATCCGCGACCACATCGCGGAACCGGATGAGGACGTCGATCCGGACTCGGCGCTCTCCGAGGAAGAGACCGGGGGGCCGTTGCAGCTCGCCGTCGTCGGCCGGCCCAACGTCGGCAAGTCGACCCTGATCAACCGGCTGATCGGCGAGGAGCGGCTGCTCACCGGCCCGGAAGCCGGCATCACCCGCGATTCGATCGCCGTCGAGTGGGTACACAAGGGCCGCAAGTTGCGCCTGATCGACACCGCCGGCATGCGCCGCCGTGCGCGAGTCACTGCAAAGTTGGAGAAGCTCTCGGTCGCCGACGGCTTGCGCGCGCTGCGCTTCGCCCATGTCGTGGTGCTGCTGGTCGATGCCGACGACCCGCTGGAGAAGCAGGACCTCACCATCGCCCGTATGGTCGTCGAGGAGGGCCGGGGCCTGGTGATCGGCGTCAACAAGTGGGACGCTTGCGCCGACCGCCAGGCGACGCTGGCCAAGGTCCGTGACCGCCTGGCGCGCTCCCTGCCGCAGTCGAAGGGCGTGCCTGTGGTGACCCTCTCGGCCCTGCAGGGGCGCAACCTGGACCGCCTGCTCGATGCCGTCTTCGCGCTCTACGACGTCTGGAACCGCCGCGTGCCGACCAGCGATCTCAACCGCTGGCTGGAGGCGGTCACCGAGAGCCATCCGCCGCCTGTCGCCCAAGGCCGCCGGGTCCGCCTGAAGTACATCACCCAGGCCCGCACGCGCCCGCCGACCTTCGCGATCTCGTGCAGCCGGCCCGACGCTTTGCCCGGCAGCTATCTCCGCTACCTGGAGAACGCCCTGCGCGAGGACTTCGACCTGCCCGGCACGCCGATCCGCATCCACCTGAAGAAGGGCGAGAACCCTTACGCGAAGCGGGGGCGGGGTGCGCGGCGCTAGGTGTTGGCCAGAGTTCTTAGTTCGGATAGCGGTTCTGTTGGAAGGGCATTTCTCTTCGTTGTGTGCCTGGCATGGCCCTGATCTAGGAGGAGAGAGTTCTCTACGAGCCGTAACGACCGGAATCGTTAGCCGGAGGCAACTGCGCCGCCGCGAGGCGGGGTGGGGAGGAAGCCCGAGGCGAAATCCGGAGCGGACG
>JAKSDN010000067.1 GCA_022360075.1 Kiloniellales bacterium
CTTGGTCGTGACCTGGACGGCGTAGTCCCGGACCAGGAGATCGACGGCGTCGAAGCCCGGCACCTCCGGCTCCAGGATGTTGGCGACGCTTTCCGGCGCCAAGCCCTGCTCGACCAGCCGCGGCGTGTGGTGCGCCACGCAGTAAGTGCACTCGTTGAGCTTGGAGACCACGACCAGGGCGATCTCCAAATAGCGCTTGGGCAACAGGGCCTCGTCGGCGAGATCGAGCAGCAGGCCCATGATGTGCTTCAGGGCCGGCGGGCGATGGGCGAAGACCTTGACCTGGTTGAGAAAGGGGCCGTAGTCGGCCGCAAAGCGCTGATAGACCGGCTGCAGGTCTTCCGGAACCTCGGCGAGCTCGATGTCGCGCACCCGTGCCATGGTCAATCACTCCATACCGTTTAGACCAAATTCTACACCGCCGAGGCGGCCGGTCCATAAGTCGGTGACGGACAAGCCGGAGAGACACCCTGCGGTCGCAGACCGAGACCCAGGATCAATCCGCCTGGTTGGCACCAAGGAGATCGATCTCGCCCGATCCGCAGTCAGGACTCAAGCGTCGGCTGAATGTGCAGAGCCAAAATCGGGGTTTGGTGCTAGAAGAAGGCTTGCGCCGATAAAGGCCGCACCGGAGAGTGAACTGGCCCGATACGAAGGCCAGAGCGATACTGGGCCCGGCCGGAGATGGAACGAGGGGAGGGTTTGGCATGGCGCAGACCATGTTCGAACGCTATGGCGGTTTTGCGAACGTCAGCAAGATCGTGATGGCCTTCTATGACAAGGTGCTCGACTCCGACGTCATCGGTGATTACTTCGAGCACGTCGATCTTCGCTCTCTGGTCGACCACCAGACCAAGTTCATCTCCCAGGTCATGGGTGGGCCGGAGGCCTATTCCAACGAAGCGCTGCAACGGGTGCACGCCCGGCTCGGCATCGACGCCGCGGCGTTCGACGAGATGGCTGCCGTCCTCAAGGAGACTCTCGAGGATTTCGAGCTCGAACCGAGAGATATCGACCACGTTGTCGGACACATAAGAAGCCTGGCAAAATACATCATTACGACTTGAGCCTTGGATGAAGCCAGCACCTTCCTCCAAGAGATAAATCCGAGGACGATGTATTGAATCTGGATAAGTTCAACGAGGTCTTGCTCGAGTCTGTCGGCGTCGGGCTCGCCATCCTTGACCCCGACACGCGAGAGATCCACTTCGGCAACCGCCGTTTTCTCGAGTGGTTCCCAGGGACGGTCGGTGTCGGCAAGAAGCTCGACGAGCTGTTTCCCGACCTGGACTATGGCCGGCTCCAGAGCCGCCTCGCCGACGACCGTCCATTCGCCGCCGAAACCGAGCTCAAGATGAAGCGACGGGCGATCAGCCTCGGGCTTCAAATCACGCGTTACAGCCACAACAACGCAGCCGTCTTGATCATCGAGTGTCAAAACATCTCGAAGATCAAGGAGCTCGAATACATGATCGAATCCTACTCCAAGATGGTGGAGAAGCAGAACCGGACCCTGCAACGCGAGAAGGAACGCGTCGAGAAGCTGCTCCTCAACATCATGCCGAAGACGGTCTACGAGGAGCTCAAGACCTTCGGCGTGACGACCCCGCAGAAGTACGAGGCCGCCTCGGTCATGATGCTGGACTTCGTTGGCTTCACGGATATGGCGATCTCGGAGGACCCCTCCGGGGTGATCGCCGAGCTCAACGACATCTTCACCGCCTTTGACCAGATCGCCGAGCAGTTCGGCTGCGAGCGCATCAAGACCATCGGCGATGCCTACATGGCGGTCTCGGGCATTCCCGAGCCGACCCCTGACCACGCGCACAATGTCGCCAAGGTCGCCCTCTTGATCGCGCGCTACCTGGAGCGTCGCAACGCCTCCCACGCGCATCAATGGCGCTGCCGGATCGGGATCAACTCCGGCACCGTGATCGGCTCGATCGTCGGGGTTCAGAAGTATGTCTATGACATCTTCGGACCAGGCGTGAATCTGGCGGCCCGGATGGAGAGCTATTCCGAGCCGATGGAGATCACGCTTTGCGACGACATGTACGAGCTGATCAAGCACAGCTTCCGCATCACCGAGCGGGAGGAGGTCGACGTCAAGGGCTTCGGCACCAAGCGTCTTTATCGCCTGGACGGCACCGAAGGGCCGCTGTCGGCGCTGCCGTAATCGAACGACGTTGGGAGGCCTTCCGCTTGCTCGAACGCCGGAAACCGGAAACGATCCCAGCCCTGCGGATTCTCCCGGAATATGCCGCCGAAGGCCAGCGCGTCGCCTGGTACGAGGACATGAAGGCGGTGCTTCAGGTGCCTTGGGCGGGCGTGCTGATCCTGGCCTGGACCGCCCATCCGACTTTTTTCGACAGGCTGTGGCGCGGCATCCGGCCGATCTGCCTGTCCCGGCCCTTCGTCGCCCTCGCCGCCGAGGCCCGCGCGCTGGTCGAGGAGCGGGTCGCCGCGCTCGCCCCGCCGCCGATCGCCGACCGCTTGAGGGCGCTCGGCTACGGCGATCGCGAGATCGAGGAGATTCGCGCCTTCAACGAAGTCTTCTCCCACGGCAATCAGCTCTATGTCGTTCTGGCGACCATTGCGCGCCTCCTGCTCGAGGGCGAAGAGCTCTCGGGCCGGGGCGACGCGGCGCCCCACGAGGGACGGCATGCGCCCGATGTCACCGTCTCCCTCGCCCTGATGGAGGCCCACCACGCCGACGCCCCCACGCGAGCGCTCTACGAAGACGTCAAGGCGACCCTCGGCCTACCTTTCGTCAACACCGACTACCGCGCCTTCGCGCGCTGGCCAAGCTATTGGGCGGAAGCCTGGCCGGACCTGAAGGCGGCGGTCGGCCATGCGGACTACGAGGCGATCAATGAAGACTACCACGCCCTGCTCTGCCGCGGCGTGCGCGAGGGCCTGCCGAACCCCGAAGGCCTGACTGCGGCGGCCCTGCGCGAGGCCGCCGCGGCCGATGCACCGCTCGACACGTTGATCGACGAAGTCCGGCTGTTCCAGTGGCTGATCCCCGGCCTGGCCACCAACGTCGCCTTCCTGCGGGCCC
>JAKSDN010000991.1 GCA_022360075.1 Kiloniellales bacterium
GAGGGCGAGACGGCGCCGGAGGAAGGCAAGGAAGAGATTTAGGATCTCCCGGACCCTGGCCTAACGCGGCCGAGGCGCGCCGGTCGCGCTTGGCTGCGCTGCGGCGCAGCATTACACTGGCGTCGAAGTACTGTTGGTTCTGCTTTGACGCCGTGATGGGATATGATCCGTCAATTCGAGCTGGTTGAGCGGGTCAAGTCCTACGATCCCGGAGTGGACGAGGACGCCCTGAATCGCGCCTACGTCTACGCCATGAAGCAGCATGGCTCGCAGACGCGAGCCTCCGGCGACCCCTACTTCTCCCACCCGATCGAGGTGGCGGGAATCCTCACCGACCTTAAGCTCGACGGCAACTCCATCATCACCGCGCTGCTCCACGACGTCGTCGAGGACACCGACGCCACCCTGGAGGAGATCGCGGATCTCTTCGGCGCCGAGATCGGCCGCCTGGTCGATGGCGTCACCAAGCTCACGCGCATCGAGCTGCAGTCGGAGCAGACAAAGCACGCGGAGAACTTTCGCAAGCTGTTGCTCGCCATGTCCGAGGACATCCGTGTCCTGCTGGTCAAGCTGGCCGACCGCCTGCACAATATGCGCACGCTCGGGCACATCGGCTCCGACGAAAAACGCCGGCGCATCGCCCGCGAGACCATGGACATCTACGCGCCGCTCGCCGAGCGCATCGGCATGCAGCGCTTCAAGGACGAGCTCGAGGACCTGGCCTTCGCCCAGCTCAATCCGGACGGGCGGGATTCCATCGTCGCCCGGCTGGAGTTTCTACAGCGCTCGGGCCGCGACCTGCCGGACAAGATCGTCGATCAGCTCCGCCGCGCCATTGCCGAGGACGGCATCGATGCCTGGGTCTCCGGCCGGGTCAAGACGCCCTACTCGATCTGGCGCAAGATGCAAAAGCGCAACATCGGCTTCGAGCAGCTTTCCGACATCATGGCCTTTCGCGTGGTGCTCGAGGACGTTGGCGAGTGCTATCAGGTGCTCGGCACCCTGCACAGCCGCTATCCCGTCGTGCCGGGCCGCTTCAAGGACTACATCTCGACGCCGAAGCCGAACGGCTACCGCTCCCTGCACTCCGGCATCATCGGGCCCGAGCGGCAGCGCATCGAGGTGCAGATCCGCACCCGCGAGATGCACGATCTCGCCGAGTACGGCGTCGCCGCCCACTGGCGCTACAAGCAGGGCCCGCAGGCCGTCGACGGGCGCCAGTACCGCTGGCTGCGCGAACTGCTCGACATCCTGGAGCATGCCTCCAACCCGGAGGAGTTCCTCGAGCACACCAAGCTCGAGATGTTCCAGGACCAAGTCTTCAGCTTTACGCCCAAGGGCGACCTGATCGCCCTGCCGCGCGGCGCCACGCCGATCGACTTCGCCTATGCGGTCCATTCCGAGGTCGGCGACACCTGCGTCGGCGCCAAGGTCAACGGCCGCATCGTGCCGCTGCGCACCCTGCTGCAGAACGGCGACCAGGTCGACATCATCACCTCCAAGGCGCAGACCCCGTCTCCCGATTGGGAGGCCTTCGTCGTCACGGGCAAGGCCAAGGCCCGGGTGCGCCGCTTCGTACGCATGAAGCAGCGCGAGCAGTACGGCGAGCTGGGCCGCCAGATGCTGCAAAAGGTCTTCCGTCAGGAGGGCTACGACTTCACCGAGAAGGCTCTGGAGGGTGTGCTCAAGCGTTTCGGCTGCGAGAGCGTGGTCGACCTCTACACCGAGGTCGGGCAGGGCCACCGCACCGGCCGCGAGGTGCTGACGGCCGTCTTCCCCGGCGAGAAGTACGCCGAGAAGTCGGACACCATCGTCCCGATCAACCGGGCGCGGGCGCGCCAGGGCAAGGCCAAGAGCGGCCCGGTCCCGATCAAGGGCCTGATTCCCGGCATGGCGGTCCACTTCGCCCACTGCTGTCATCCCCTGCCGGGCGACCGCATCGTCGGCATCGTCACCACGGGCAAGGGCGTGACGGTGCACACCATCGACTGCGATACCCTCTCGAATTTCCAGGACACGCCCGAGCGCTGGGTCGATCTGGCCTGGGAGCTCGCCAGTGACGGCGATCAGCACGTGGGACGCTTGCACGTGGTGGTCGCCAACGAGCCCGGCAGCCTCGGCAGCCTCTCCACCGTGATCGGCAAGAACCAGGGCAATATCAGCAACCTGAAGATCACCAACCGCTCGATCGACTTCTTCGAGATGCTGATCGACGTCGAGGTGATAGATGTGAAACATCTGACCAATATCATCGCTGCGCTGCGGGCGAGCCCGGTCATCACCTCGGTCGAGCGGGCGCGTGGCTAGCAACCCTGGAGATTCGGGCCGGGCGTCGCGCCCGTCCCGCCGTGGCCGGACACGATTGGATTGACGCCTCCTCGCCATGTTCAAACGCCGCAAACCGCTCCCGACCCATAGCCGGGTGAAAGAGGCCATTTGGCCGCGGCGAGGCTGGGCGCGGGCGTCGCGCTATATCGGCCACCGGCTGGGCCGCCTGCCGGGTTCGCCCTACCGGATCGCGGCCGGTTTCGCGTGCGGCGCCGCGGTCTCTTTCACCCCCTTTATCGGTTTCCATTTCGTTCTGGCGATGGGCGCCTCGCTGCTGCTGCGTGGCAACATCATCGCCTCGGCGATCGGTACGGCGGTGGGCAATCCCTGGACCTTTCCCTTCATCTGGGCCTGGGTCTTCACGCTCGGCCGCTGGATCCTCGGCGAGGACGCCGAGACCTTTTTTCCCAACGGCTTGACCCTCGCCTACATCTTCGACAATCCCTGGAAGGTGCTCTGGCCCATGTCGGTCGGCGCCGTGCCCAGCATGATCGTCGTCTGGCTGGTCTTCTTCTTTCCCGCCCAGGCCCTGGTCGCCCAGTATCAGCGGGCGCGCCGGCGGCGGCTGCGCAAGAAGCTGATCCGCCGCCGGGCGAAGCTGGCCAAGGCGGCCGCCGCCTTGGAACGGCAGGGTGGGGCGGGGATGCCCTCGTGATTCTCGGGATCGGCAACGACCTTATCGACATCCGCCGGGTCGAGAAGACCCTGGAGCGCTTCGGCGAGCGCTTCGTCAATCGCGTCTTCACCGACGTGGAGCAGCGCAAGTCCGACCGGCGCGCCCAGCGCGCCGCCAGCTACGCCAAGCGCTTCGCCGCCAAGGAAGCCTGCGCCAAGGCCCTGGGCACCGGCGTGCCGCGCGCCGGCGTGCATTGGCGGCACATGGGCGTCGTCAATCTGCCGAGCGGCAAGCCGACCATGGCCCTCACCGGCGGCGCGGCTGAGCGCCTGGCGGCTTTGACCCCGCCCGGGATGCAGGCACAGGTTGACGTCACCATCACGGATGACTATCCGCTAGCCCAGGCCATCGTCATCATCTCGGCGGTGCCGGCGAGCGACTCTTAGCCTCGAGTGCGGCGGACGGATCGAAACCGGCCCGCTACCGGGCCTCTGCGGCTTGCAGTATCTCTTTGAGAGTGCTTTCTAACGTGGGTGAGCAGCGAGTTCTATGGAACGCTTGATGACCAAAGAAAGCCCGAGCGGCTGGGGCGAGACCCTGCGGACCGTAATCTATGCGGTGTTGATTGCCTTGTTCGTCCGCACTTTCGCCTATGAGCCCTTCAACATCCCGTCGGGCTCGATGCTGCCCACGCTTCTGATCGGCGACTACCTCTTCGTCTCCAAGTTCTCCTACGGCTACAGCCGCTACTCGTTGCCCTGGAGCTTGCCGCTGATCGACGGCCGCGTGCTGAACAGCAAGCCCGAGCGGGGCGACGTCGTGGTCTTCAAGCTGCCGACCGACAACAAGACCGACTACATCAAGCGCCTGGTCGGTCTGCCGGGCGACCGCATCCAGGTCAGGAACGGCATCCTGCACATCAACGACGAGCCGGTGAAGCGCGAGCTCCAAGGTACGCGCGAGGTCGCGGGCTTCGGCGGGCGTCGGGCGCCGGTCGCCGAGTACCTGGAAACCCTGCCCAACGGCCGCCAGCACCTGATCTGGGAGCGCGGCGACAACGAGGCCCTGGACAACACGCCAGTCTACACGGTGCCCGAGGGCCACTACTTCGCAATGGGCGACAACCGCGACCGCAGCCAGGACAGCCGCGTGCTCGGCCAGGTGGGCTATGTGCCCTACGAGAACCTGATCGGCCGGGCCGAATTCCTGTTCTTCTCGCACGACGGTTCGGCGCGTTTCTGGGAAATCTGGGCCTGGCCCGGCGCGATACGCTTCGGCCGGATCGCCGACGGCATCGAGTAGTGCGGTGGCGCGGGTCGAGAACAAGCCGAGCTCGACGGAACAAGCCAAGGCTAGCCCGGCCCCGGCCGACAGCGATTTCGCGGAACTGACCAGGGTCCTGGGCTACGAGTTCGGAAACCCGGCGCTGCTTCGCGAAGCGCTGACCCATTCCAGCGCCCTGCCGGCGCGCGGTGCCAAGACGCTGAGCTACCAAAGGCTCGAGTTCCTGGGCGACCGGGTGCTGGGATTGGTCGTGGCCGATCTTCTGATTTGCCATTTCCCGCGCGAGCCCGAGGGTGCCCTGGCGCGGCGCTTGGCCTCGCTGGTGCGCCGCGAGACCCTGGCCGAGATCTCGAGCGGTCTCGACCTCGGCCGCCACCTGGTCTTGGCCAAGGCGGAGGCCGATGCGGGCGGGCGCGAGAACCCGGCCCTGCTGGCCGATGCCTGCGAGGCGGTGATCGGCGCGCTCTACGTCGATGGCGGTCTCGCCGCGGCGCGCGCCTTCGTCGAGCCGCTCTGGGCGCCGCTGCTCGCCGCCGAGGTGCGGCCGCCGCAGGATGCCAAGACCGCGCTGCAGGAATGGGCCCAGGCCCGGGGTCTGGCACTGCCCGCTTACCGAGAGGTCGAGCGCCAGGGCCCAGCCCATCAGCCGGTCTTCACGATCGAGGTGGCCGTCGAGGGTCACGCACCGGGCCGCGGCGCAGGCCGTTCCAAGCGCCTGGCCGAGCAGGCCGCCGCGCAAGCCCTGCTGAGCGTTCTCGACAAGGCCGAGACATGACGGCGGAGGCGGCACCGCCGGACCCATCGACCGGCGAGGACGCTGCGCTGCGCTGCGGCTTCGTCGCGCTGATCGGCGCGCCCAACGCCGGCAAGTCAACCCTGCTCAACGAGCTGATCGGCGCCAAGGTCTCGATCGTCACCCATAAGGTTCAGACCACGCGGACGCGAATCCGCGGCATCGCGATCGAGGGCGAGAGCCAGATCGTGTTCGTGGATACCCCCGGCATCTTCGAGGCCAAGCGGCGTCTCGAGCGCGCCATGGTGGCCGCCGCCTGGAACGCGGTTCAGGAGGCCGACGCCCTGGTCCTGCTTTACGATGCCGCGCGCAAGCGCATCGACGCGGACACCGAGCGGGTGATTGCGCGCCTGAAGGACTGGGGCCTCGAGGCGGTTCTGGTGCTCAACAAGATCGACCTCATCAAGCGCGAGAAGCTTCTGGAATTGGCCGCGCGCTTCGAGGCCGAGGGGATCTTCGCGCGCATCTTCATGATCTCGTCGCTGAAGGGCGAGGGCGTCGCCGATCTGCGGCGCTACCTGGCCGAGACCCTGCCCGAAGGTCCCTGGCATTATCCGGAGGACCAGCTTTCCGACCTGCCGCAGCGCTTGATCGCCGCCGAAGTCACGCGCGAAAAGCTGTTCCTCAAGCTGCACCAGGAGCTGCCCTATGCGCTGACCGTCGAGAACGAGCGCTGGCAGCCCTTCGACGACGGCAGCCTGCGTTTGGAGCAGACGATCTACGTCCAGCGCGATTCGCAGAAAGGCATCGTGCTGGGCAAGGGTGGGCGCACCATCAAGGCACTGCGCTCGGAAGCTCAAGCCGACTTGGAAGAGATGCTCGGCTGCAAGGTGCATCTCTTCCTGTTCGTGAAGGTGCGCGAGAACTGGATCGACGACCCGGCCCGCTACCGCGAATGGGGTCTGGACTTCCAAGCTTGAGCCCGGCGTCCGGCTGAGGCACGACTTCGCCCTATGCATTGGACCGACGAGGGCATCGTCTTGAGCGCGCGGCCGCACGGCGAGAGCGCGGTGGTGGTCGTGCTGCTCAGCCGAGACCATGGCCGCCACGCCGGCCTGCTGCACGGCGGTCAGGGTCGCAAGGGGCGGGGCCTCTTGGAGCCCGGCACGCGGGTCGCCGCAGAGTGGCGCGCGCGCCTCGCCGAGCATCTCGGCAGTTTCACCCTAGAGCTGATCGAGAGTCACGCCGCTGGGCTGCTCGACGACGCGGCGCGGCTGAACGCGCTCACCGCGGCCGCGGCGGTCTGCGACAAGGCCTTTCCCGAGCGCGAGCCCCATCCCGCGGCCTACGAGGGGCTCCGCGCCCTGCTCACCGCGCTCGAGGGCGAGCACTGGGCGGAGGCCTATGTGGTCTGGGAGCTGGCCGTGCTGCGCGAACTCGGCTTCGGCCTCGACCTCTCGGCCTGCGCCGGCGGCGGCGCCAACGATCAGCTCGCCTACGTCTCGCCGAAGAGCGGCCGCGCCGTCTCCCTCGCCGCAGGCGAGCCCTACAAAGATCGCCTGCTGCCGCTGCCGGGCTTCCTGACGGGCCAGGGCGGCGGCGGCCCGGCCGAGGTCGCCCAGGGCCTCAAGCTCACCGGCTTCTTCCTCGCCCGCCGGGTCTTCGGCCCGCAAAACCAGCCCTTGCCGCCGGCGCGAGAGCGCTTGGCGGAGCGGTTTGGGGGCGGTGCGTCGCCGTGAGGGAGGCCTCGATCGTGAGGAATGATGCTTCGGCGAGAACGATATTTGGACACGGATGAACGAGGATGAACACGGATCTCGTTGGCCTTTGGCCGTGACAACTCGTTTGAAGCGCACCTGCGGCCCGGCCCCTCATGCTGAGCTTGTCGAAGTGTGAGGATTGCTCGGTTTGAAGGGCAAGGCGGGCGCAATCCTCCCCCCTTTGACAAGCTCAGGGTGAGGGGAGGGGATGATACCAAAGGGAAATCACAATCCCTTGAACGCAAGTCAGGAGTCACGATCAGCGACTTCGGGCACAGAGTGCTCGGACACAGCAAATCAATCCGTGTTCATCCCGTTCATCCGTGTCGAACTTCCCTCCCCGCGCCTCGCGAAGGTATCCGCCTGCGCGCTTGATCGCCCGCCCGCCCGGCCTTAGACAGCGTTCATGAGCGAAGGGCAGGCCAGCCAGAAGCATATCTACGTCGTCGGCGCCGGTATCGTCGGGGTCTGCGCGGCGCTGTCGCTGCTGCGCGACGGCCATGCCGTGACGCTGGTCGATCGGCAGGGGCCGGGCGAGGGGGCCTCGTTCGGCAACGGGGCGGTCATCACGCCGGACTCGATCGTGCCGGTGGCGACCCCCGGCATCCTGCGCCAGGTGCCGGGCATGCTGCCCGACCCGCTCGGGCCCTTGCGCATCCGCTGGAGCTACCTGCCGCGCCTGCTGCCCTGGCTGATGCCGTTCCTCACCGCCAGCCGGCCGAGCCGGGTCGAGGCGATCGCGCGCTCGCTCTCGGTCCTGATGGAAGACGCGGTCGAGGCCTATCGGCCGCTCACCGAGATGGCCGGGGCGGCGGACATGATCAAGCGCAGCGGCTGGATCTGCGTCTACGAGAGCGAGAAGGAGTTCCGGGCCGGGGCCGAAAGGCATGCGCTGCAAAAGCGCTGCGGTGTCAAACTGGAGGCGTTGAACGGCGAGGAGCTGCAACAGCTCGAGCCCGCCCTGGGCAAGGACTTCCAGCGCGGCGTGTTCTATCCCGACGCCGCGCATACGGTGAACAACTTCCGCCTGGTCCAGGTCCTGGCCGAGGCGTTGACGCGCAACGGCGGCCGTATCCTGCAGGCGGAGGTGCGCGGCTTCGAGACCGGGGAGCAGGGCGTGCGGGCGCTGCGCACGGACCTCGGCCGCCATGCCTGCGACGGCGTCGTGATCGCCGCCGGGGCCTGGTCGAAGCGGCTCTGCGCCGAGCTTGGC
>JAKSDN010000149.1 GCA_022360075.1 Kiloniellales bacterium
CCACGCTGGAGGATGCCCTCGATCTGGTCGAGACCGTGCGCCGCAGCGGCCTGCTGTTCTGCGTCACGCACAACTACACCGGCTACCCGATGATCCGCCACGCCCGGGCCATGATCGCCGCCGGCGAGCTCGGCGCGATCCGGGTGGTCCAGGTCGAGTACCCGCAGGACTGGCTGGTCGAGCGCCTGGAGGCGACCGGCCACAAGCAGGCCGCCTGGCGCACCGACCCGGTGCAGTCCGGCGCCGGCGGCTGCGTCGGTGACATCGGCAGTCATGCCCACAACCTGGCCTGCTACGTCACCGGCCTCGAGCTCGAGGCGCTCTGCGCCGATCTGACGACTTTCGTCGAGGGCCGGCGGCTCGACGACAACGCCCACATCCTCTTGCGCTTCAAGGGCGGGGCGAAGGGCATGCTGTGGTCGAGCCAGGTCGCACCGGGCAACGAGAACGCGCTCAGGCTGAGGGTCTACGGCGAGGCCGGCGGCCTCGAGTGGTCGCAGGAGAATCCCAATTGGCTCGACTACGCGCCCTTCGGCCAGCCGCCGCGCCTGATCACCCGCGGCGGCCACGGGGCCGGCGAAGCGGCCGGGCGCGTCACGCGCGTGCCGCCCGGCCATCCCGAGGGCTATCTGGAGGGCTTTGCCAATCTCTACAGCGACGTGGCCGAGGTCCTCCTGGCTCGGATCGAGGGTCGCAAGGCCGATCCGGCCGCCATGGATTTCCCGACGGTCGAGGACGGCGCACGGGGCATGCGCTTCATCACGGCGGCGGTGGAGTCGAGCGCGCGGGGCGGCGTCTGGGTCGAAGCCGGGCTCGACCTTTGAGCGGATAGGAGAGGGGAGGCGGCCGGCATGAGCCTGGAGCTAGCGTCGCGTGAGCAGGGCGAGGGGCCGCCGCTGATCATCCTGCACGGGCTCTTCGGCTCGGCCAGAAATTGGGAGGGCATCGCCCGCAAGCTGGCCGCGGACTGGCGCGTCCATGCGCTCGACCTGCGCAACCACGGCGACTCGCCCTGGGCAAGGGCGACGGACTATCCGGCGATGGCCGAGGATGTCCTCGCCTATCTTGACCGGCGCGGCCTGTCGCGCGCAGCGGTCGTCGGCCACAGCATGGGGGGCAAGACCGCGATGGCCTTGGCGCTGACGGCCGGCGAGCGCGTCGCGGCGCTGGTGGTCGTGGACATCGCCCCGGTTGCCTACGCCCACAGCTTTGCACCTTTCATCGAGGCCATGAAGGCTCTCGACTTAAGCGCGCTCAGCCGCCGCGCCGAGGCCGATGCCTTGCTGGCGCCGGCCATAGCGGACTCGGGTATTCGCAGCTTCTTGATGCAGAACCTTGCCAACCGCGATGGCGGGCTGGTTTGGCGCCCCAACC
>JAKSDN010000887.1 GCA_022360075.1 Kiloniellales bacterium
ACGCGACGAGTGCCAACATGATCACGAAATACTCGGTATTGCTTTCCCGCAACATCATCTGCGGTGGCCATGCGCCGATCAGACCGGTCGGAAGCACGGTCGTGGCGTACGCGACCACCACCATGTCGAAGGTGACGAACGCGTAGCTGATCCACCGTCCGCCAATACCGCGCGTCACCAGCGCGTAATGGACCAGTCCGGAGAGCGCGACGAGGGCGCCGATGGCCTCGAAATAGTAGAGGGCCGGCACCGGTGTATCGATCAAAAGCCAAGCGGCAATAACCGCTACCGCCGCTAGCCTGGCATTGGTCGCGAGCCTGAGACCGGCGATTTCTTCGGACCGAAACGCGGAGCGTAAATGACTGGCCGTGTCGGGCCGGCCTTGCTGTGCGTCAACCGGCTTTTCGGCGACGGAAACGGCTATGCTCATGGCGCTCCTCATGACTCGCAAGCGGTGAATGAGGGCGGAACCATAACCGATTTCACGCGAGCCACGCGGCGGCGCGCCAAACAAGAAACGGGCGGCCACGCGGGCCGCCCGTATGTCGTAAGAGGATCTGTTTTATGAGCCGTTTGTCACCTTGACCTTCTTGACCTTTTCCTTGACCTCGGGGGGCTTCGGCATGGTCACGGTCAGAACGCCCTTGGAGAATTTGGCTGTGATCTTTTCGGGATCGACATCGTAGGGCAGCGGGACGCTGCGCAAGAACGACCCGTAAGAGCGTTCGACGAGGTGATAGTCCTTCTCTTTTTCTTCTTTCTCGGACTTTTTCTCGCCTTTGATGGTCAGCGTGTTGTTGGCAACCTCGACCTCGATGTCCTTCTCGTCGATGCCCGGCAGTTCGGCAGCTACCTCGATCGCATTGTCGGTTTCGCTGACGTCAATCGCCGGCTTCAGAAGTGATTCGCGGCCCGCCAAAGCCGGCATGCGCCAGTTGCGGCCGAATTCCTCGAACATGCGATCGATGTCGCGGTGGAAGGCGTGGAACGGGTCGTCTCTGCCTTCGCCCGACAACGCGCCTCGACCCCAGATGGATGGCAGCAAAGATTTCATGGCTCACCTCTCTCGTTCGGTAAGACTGAGCTGGATCGCGGGGATCCGTTGCAGGGGGATTGTTGGCGCAGTGTCGCCAATTTCGTGCTTTGGCACCTTGATTTGGATCAGGTGAAAAAGCTTCTGGCGCGGCATAACTTGCACGCGCTTGACAGGGTTGGCACCGCACCTCGATCATGCGCCGCGCCAGCTAAACAGGGTGAGACTATGGCCAGCCCAAGGCCCTTGCGACCG
>JAKSDN010000501.1 GCA_022360075.1 Kiloniellales bacterium
CCTCGCCACCGACGTCCTTGTAGACGGCATAGGGCCGGCTGGCGAAGTACGGCATCATGGTATGAAAGTTGACGACCGTGTCCGCCAAGGCGTCGATCTCCTTGAACAACTGGTGGGCGACAACTTCAGAGGTCAGGCCGTCCGGCCGGCCAGGGAAGGTCTGGTCGAGATCCTGCTCGTCCTGCGGCACCCTCTTTCGGCGGGCGTCGAATCCCAGTGGGTTCGAGACCGGGGTCACGACCACGGATCCGCGCAGCCGCTGCGGGTCGATCTCGCTGAAGAAATCGATCGCGGCGAGCGAGCCGTTGATCTCGTCGCCATGTACGGCGCCGTTCAGCCAGAGGCACGGGCCGTCTTCGAGGCCACGGGCAATCATATAGGGCAAGGCGATAGGCTGGCCGCTGGCCATGCTGCCGGCGCGCAGGCAGCCGCTCGCCTTCGCTCCCTTGCGGAGCGAGGAAAAGTGATCGGCGATTCCCGGTGCTGTGACTGAGCTCATTGAAGTGCCTGCCCTGCGTTGCGTTCGACAAACTCGCCCTGTGGGTCGGGCTCACCCTCGGGCTCGCCGCCCAGAAACGCCGTCCGGATCCGGGGATCCGACATGACCGCGCCAGCCTCGCCTTCCATGAACTTCCGACCGAGATCGAGCACGATCGCCCGGTCGGAGATCAGCAGGGAGCCGTAGACGTTCTGCTCCGCCATCACGACGGTGACGCCGGCATGGCGCAGGCGGTCGACGTTCTCGAAGACCTCGTCCTGCATGATGGGCGCCAGGCCGAGCGACGGCTCGTCGAGAAGCAGGAGCTCCGGCTCGCTCTGCAACACCATCGCGGTCTCCAAGATCTGCTGCTCGCCGCCGCTCAAGTTTCCGGCGAGCTGACGCAACTTGGGCTTCAGCAGGGGAAAGAGCTCGAGCACATGCGCCCTTGCACGCCTCGCCCGTTCCAGCGGCAGCGTGTAGGCGCCCATCTCCAGATTCTCCGCGACCGACATCATCGGGAAGTTGCAGCGCCCTTGAGGAACGATCCCGATGCCGCGGGCCAGGCGCTCGGCCGGCGAGAGCCTTTGGATCTCGTCGCCCCGATAGCGAATGCTCCCGGAGAAATGCCTGGTCAGACCGAAAAGCGATTTGAGCAGGGTGGATTTGCCGGCGCCGTTGCCGCCGATGAGACTGGTCACGGTCTGGCGCGCGATATCCGTCGAGAAGCCGGTCACGATAGGATGGTCGGCATAACCCACGGACAGGGCGTCGAGCTGCAAGAGCGGGCTCGTGTCAAGCGATGCCGGCATGCACCACCTCCGCCGGCTTCTTGCCGCCCAGGTAAGCGGCCAGCACGCGCTCGTCCTCGCGCACGGCCTCCGCCGGCCCCTCGGCCAACAGGCGCCCGGAGTCCAATACGACCACCCGGTCGCAGTGCTTCATGATGAAGTCCATGTTGTGCTCGACGATCAGGAACGTTTGACCATGGGCGTTTAGGTCCGCCACGGTGCGGGAGATCATGTTGATGATCGTCGGGTTCACACCCGCCAAGGGCTCGTCGAGAATGATGATTTTCGGCGCGGACATGAGGCTCATGCCGAGCGCCACGAGCTTCCTCTGCCCGTAGGAGAGAATCCCGGCCGGAGCCTGCGCCAGCCGTGATAAGGAAACGAGCTCGAGCAGCTCATGGGCTCGCCGGCGGAGACGCTGCTCGGCCTCCGCCGCGACGGCGGCGCCACGGAACAGCGTCCACCAATCGAATCTCCGCAGCTCATGGGCCGCGACCAGCAGGTTTTCCAGAACCGACAGCCGCTCGTAGACGCGCACGTTCTGGAACGTCCGTGTCATGCCTGCCAACGCGACCCGGTGGGCCGGCAGGCCGGTTATGTCCTGGCCGCCGAGGGTCACCCGGCCCGCATCCGGACGTGAGAATCCGGTGATGCAGTCGATCGTCGTGCTCTTGCCCGAGCCGTTCGGGCCGATCAGGCCGGTGATGCGGCCGGCCTCGATCTCGATGGAGAGATCGTCGACGGCGCGCACGCCGGCGAAGCTCTTCACCAACCCTTCGACCCTCAGGGCGCTCGACGCGGCTCCGGTCATCGTCGGGACTCCCGGCGCCAGCGGTCGAAGCGGCGCTGCTCCAGCCAGCCGCCAAGGCCGCGCGGGAACGCGAGCGCGGACGCGACGAGGACCGCGCCGAACAAGACCAGGCGATATTCGGACCCGACGCGCAGCAGCTCCGGAATCGCCGTAAACAAGAGGCTGGCGGCGAGGACCGCCCAGAGGTTCCCTGGCCCGCCCAGGATGACGA
>JAKSDN010001285.1 GCA_022360075.1 Kiloniellales bacterium
GCCCGCGTCCCTCAATTTGGCCACAGCCGCCGGTGCGCCGGGCAAGATCTCGAAGTCCGCCAGCTCGGTCGGCGCGAAGGGCCGTCCGTCCCGCACATTGGAACGGTTCAAAACACCGTCTCGGTCGAGGAACACGGCTTTCGCGGACAAGGTCGGAGAATCACCGATTGGCCACTGACAGGGACTTGCGAATCAAGAACTTCCCTACAACATGACAGCCATGCTAGGTCCTGAACAAGATGCCATATTGATTTCATCTTGAACATCGGGGCGAGACCGGGCAAAGCGCTCCCCGAAAAGCTCACCGAAACCCTTCCTGGACCGGGTCATCCAACCCAAACTTAAACGGCGGATCTCCCTGTGGCCGACTGCATTCCGATAGACGCATACGACGACGCCGAAAAACGTGCCCTGACGCGCGTGTCATATCCCGCGATCCGGTCCTTTCGACCCTCCGGGTTCCAGAGCGTCAGCTTCCCGACCAACGTGACCGACGAGCTGGAGCTCGCGCGCTACGTCGACATCATGAGCGAAGTGGCGCCCATGCAGCGCTACCTCTTCGACGATGTCTACTCGCGGCACGAGGCGGCGGCGATCGATGATGTCGCGACGCAGGTTCTGGCGTTCACGGCGCAGCGCTTTGGCCGCGCGACCCACCCTTTCATGTCCCTAATGACGGCGACGGACATGTACCGCCTGATCTGGTTCCTGCGCGAGACCGTCGGCCGCGAGAACCTGCGGGTTCTGGAGATCGGTCCGGGCGCAGGCTATCTGGGCGCCCTTCTGATTCGCGACGGCTTCGACTACACCTCCTGCGACAACACGCAGGCTCTCTATCTCTGGCAGACCCGGCTGTTCCATCTCCTGTCGAAAGGAGATTTCGACGACTGGGCGCGTCATGAAACCGCGCCTGAAGCGCGCAGCGCGGCCGCGACGGCCATCCCTTGGTGGCACTTCGCCGAGATGCACGGGCGCAGCCCCTTGGCATTCGACATCATCGTGTGCAACCGGGCGATGGGAGAGATGGACCCCTGGGCGGTCTGGTACATAGCCAAGATGGCGAGGCGCATGCTTGCCCAGTCCGAGGTCGGCGCCTTTCTCTTCACCGACGTGGGAGTCCACCACTTCTTCAGCGTTGACGGCGTGGTCAACACCTTTCTGCACTGCGGTTTCAGCCACCTGACATCTCCGGCGCCCGAGCCCCACCACCTGCTTTTTCAGCCGCAATCAGATTTGCAGCATCGCTCGCTGCAGCAGAAGCTGCGCGAGCATCTCCAGGAGTTGGCCAGCGATGTGCCGCCCGTACGCCATACCGAAGGACAGGGGCTCAAGGCTCTGGACTTCCTCAAGCTGAGACCGGAAAGCCTCGCACCGAGCTATGCCTTCATGCGCGAGCTCTATGAATTTATTCAGCGGAACGAGGACCTGGACTGGGAGGCACTCTTCTCTAGCGGTGATACCATGCCGCAGGCGGGAATCAGGTCCGCGTCTTGAATGCTGTGGGACAGCCTCCGCCGCCTACCCCGGCCACTCAAGACACTGGTTCTCAAGGCCGTTCTGAGCAGCACTCGCGTCACGCTGATGGCCGCCAACCGGTTGATCGTGCGCGGCGACGCCGATCGTGCGGAGCGCTTGATCGCCGCGGCGCGAGAGCGCCATCCGGACGATGCGACTCTGGCCCGGCGGCTGGCCGATGCCCTGGAGGCTCAGGGTAAGTCTTCTCAGGCGGTCCACGAGGTCTTCGAGCTGCTCGGCAAGACCCCGGGCGACGAGGGCACTCTAGGACACCTCAAGCGCCTGAGCGATACCCATGGGACCGCCGAGGCCGAGATTCCGCGGACCATCGCCGCCCACAATCCGCTCCTGTTCGATATCGCGAAGACGTCCCCGACGGCCGCCCTCACAGCCGTGGAGCTGTTGGGTAGCGCGGGCGAGGAGCGCGAAGCCCGGCGGTTACTCACGCGCGCAGCGGCC
>JAKSDN010001348.1 GCA_022360075.1 Kiloniellales bacterium
ACCGGCCCCGTGCCGACGACCGAGGCGATCAGGATATCGCGGATGAAGCCGAGGATCCGGCTGATGCCGGTATAGCCGCCGACCGTCGCGATCGAGCGCAGCAATGCCATGCCGGCGAGTATCTAGTCGATTGCGGCAATTTGGGGAAGCGGCTGTGGCATCCGTCGGGCCGCCGCCGGCGCGGAGGAGATCGCGACGATCGAGGCCACGTCGCCCAAGGGGGCCTGCGCACCTTCCACCACGAGGACAGCCTCGGCTCGACGGTGGCGCGCAGCAACGACGCGGGCTGGATCACCGAGATCAACGCCTACGGGCCCCTCGGCGAGGGCACGGCGCCGCACGGCGCCAACGACTTCGGCTTCACCGGCCAGCGCTTCGACGCCGAGAGCGGCCTCTACGACGTCCGCGCCCGCTACTACAGCCCAGCGCTCGGGCGCTTCCTGCAGCCGGACCCGGCCGGGTTTGTGGATGGGCTGAACTTCTACACCTAACGCCGCCAACAGACCGATCACTTTCAACGACCCACTGGGGCAGGTAAACGCCGGAATCTCCTCAGGCTCCTTTGATCTGCTCAGAACAGCGGGCCAGGAGTTCGCCGCCGCCGCGAAATCGGCCGTGCCATTCTACGATCCTTACAACGCTTTCCAGCAAGGCTTGATCGTGAAAGGCGTTGTCCTGGCCGCGATCGAGGTCTCACCGGCCAAGCTGATCAAGACCTTGTTTAAGTTTGGCCGGGCGGCCCTTCGGCCGTATAAAGTAGCGAGAGTCTCGAAGAAAGGACTGCCGCCGCATGTCCAGAAAGCTATTGACCGTAGCAACCAAGCTCACAAGGAGCTTGCTGAGAAAGTCAGCAAGAAGCCCGGCTGGCAATTTGAACCTGTTCTTCGAGGTACGGACGGGAAGCTGCACAAACCAGATGTGATAACTTCGAGCGGTCGCTTCATAGAGTTGAAACCCAATACTCCATCGGGGAGAGCAACCGGAGCCCGACAAGCCCAGCGCTGCCGTGAACAGTTGGGCATGGAAGGCCGAGCAATTTACTACGATCCGTGATGAATGGTTGGAACGACATGATTAAGGAACTAATCCAACCGCTTTTGAAGTCACTTGGTTTTAAGAACAAGGGACTTCAATGGAATCGAGTTCGAGGAGAATTCGTGGACGTGGTGACCGTTCAGGAAGCGAAACATAGCACGCCTGAAAGGCAGGTGATCACACTAAATCTGGGAGTTTTTGTGAAACCGTTCTATGAAGCTGTGTGGCAGAAATCTCCGGGCGGCTTTGTGACCGAAGCTGATTGTGCAGTCAGAGTTAGACTGGGCGATCTTGTGCAACGCAAACCCTATGGCGACGCTCTTGACCAGTGGTGGGAGATTGAAGCGGTTCCTCGTGGGGATGGGTCGGCGGGAAAAGAAATCGAGAACGCTCTAAGAGATCTGGGTATCCCATTCTTGGAGCGGTTTGATAAGTTGGATGCGGTTGCTGATCACTTGCACAAGGTCAAGGGATGGCAGGCGAAGAGTCCGCTGATTGTGATCTATCGAGCACTGGCAGAGTGGAAAACGGGTGCGTCGAGCACAGCGCTCGAAACCCTCTCGACGATCAAAGGGAAGGCTTGGGAGGCTAAAGCAAGATTGATTCGTGAAACGATCAACGCCGCGTGAATGGCACGTCGCACCCCGTCGCTAAAGCAGACGGTCTCTCGCCGCATGTACAGATAGTGTAATCGCCGGACAATCGCCGCTCCCGGGGCTTAGGTGGTATTTCAAGAGTCCTTCCTTCGTCGGCTCACCAGCAAGACCCTGCCGGACGCCACCACGCCCTTCACCTACAGCTACGACCTGACCGGTCTGCCGACGGCGGCGTACAACCCGATGCCACTCTGAGGTGGAGCCGCGACACGGCGGGGCGGATGGTGCAGGAGACGCGCGGCGTTCCTTCGGTGCAGTAGGAATGCGACGACGCCGGCGACCGCATGCGCATCACCCGGCCGGCGGCCGGCGCTGCCGCGGGGCGGCAGCGAGCGCGATATCGGGACCGTCTTCGGGCGGCGCCACGACGACGGCCGCCAACAAAAGACCCGAGCTGCAACCTAAAGTTGTCGATCCGACCGAGCACATTGACTTTTCGCGCACATCATTGGTACTCTAACAAATAACGATGGCGAAACGGCCGCACGGCCGTCCTTGCAGGTAGTGAGCATGGCCGCGATCCGACCGAACAGCGGAGGATGCGGAGATGCTGCGTTCCCTCACTATCGCTCTCTCTGGCGCTCTGGGATTTCTCGTCGCCCTGTCGAGCAGCCCGGCACGCGCCGGGGTGATCGATGCGCCCTTCGTCGTGGACTCCTTCCCGTCGCGCCTGGATCTGTCGCTCAGCCTGCTGCCCGCCTGGACCGGATTGCCGGGGCCCGTACCGGCCAGTACGTCGCTCTTCGGCTCGCCCACTATCATCCATCGGGAGGTGAGCCCCTTCGTCCAGGCCGGACTGGACACCATCGACGTCGAGATCGTGAGCATGTCCCTGACGGGTACGGTCCCGACCCTCTTGGGGCTCAGGCCGGTCGAGGTGCGGGTCGGCGCCGGCAATGGCTTCTTCCCGGGCCTGCTGCGCAGCGGCGGTCAGGTGCAGGACAAGGCGGGACCGCCGGACGGCGTCATCCAGTTCGACGCCAACAGCATCTTCGACGTTTTCTTCGACATCTGGGTGGACCTGAACAACGATACCATCGTCAACGTCGGGGAAGTGCTGCGCAACTTCAGCCACGCCGTCCACATGACGAACTTCGCCCTCTCGTCCCTCCCGCCGGCCCTCGACGGCAGCGATCCTTATGTCGGGAACGGCCGGGTTCTGGCCGGCGATCCGAACATCGGCATGTTCGGCGCCGTGGTCGAGCCGCAGCCGGTCGATCTTTTCGTCGTCTTCCCCGACGGCTCGGCAGGCGGGCGGCACGCGGTCGCCCTGTCGGAGACCCATGTTCCCACGCCCGAGATCGACGGCGGCGCCGCGGTGAGCGCCCTCGCGCTGCTCATTGCATTGCTGGCCTTGATGAGCGAGCGATCGCGCCGCCCCTGGCAGGTGGCTGAAGCCTAGGCGCCTCCGCGCGAACCGGACTCTTCCGCCCGGCCGCGGCAAGCGCCATGGATGCGCGCGGCGAAGCGGCCCCAAAACCCAATCCGACGAGCGGAGGCGACAGCGCGACGCCGCGCGGGGCGTCGCTGCCCTTGCGGTGGTCCTTGCTCGTAGCGTTCTTCGTCGCCGAGCTGATCGGCATCACGATCCGATTCGATACGGAAGCCCTCACGGATGGCAGCGGCGCCGGGGCGGCGCTGCTTGGACATGCACCGGCGGCGCTCAGCATCGCGCTCGCCTTCGCTGCCGCGTTTCTGGTCGTCGCCGGACCGCGTCTGCCCGCCATTGCCCGCGAGATGCGGCACGCGGCCGAGGGCCATGTCTGGTGGCCCTGGCTCGCCGCCCAGTTTCTCGCTTTCGCTGCCTTCGCCTGGTGCAGCGCCCGCGTCTTCGACGGCGCCGAAACCACGAGCGAAGTCGCGGCGCCGTGGCTCGGCGCCTGGATCGGGCTCGCGCTCGCCAGCCTCTCGCTATGGCTGCTGGCGCTCG
>JAKSDN010001148.1 GCA_022360075.1 Kiloniellales bacterium
ATCATGTCCCCTGCTTTCCCGTTTTGTTCTCTTCTCTGGTTGTTTCTACGGGAAGAGGTTGGCGATCATCCCCGAGATACCTCGTTTTGGCCGTTCTGGGGGTGGCCCCGCGGACCGCGCCGGCCGGAGCGGCTCCTGCACCACGCCGTGGGACACTCGTGACTGCTTCGTTTGTCCACTTCGCGGACGCCCCCCACCCTAACCCTCCCCCTCAAGGGGGGAGGGAAAAGTTTATTCGGCTCAACGCTGTAGCCCCCTCCCCCTTGATGGGGGAGGGCCGGGGTGGGGGTGACGACGCCGCAGGCGTCACCTAAACAAGATCTATGCATACCTTAGCCCTCAAGGGGGGAAGGGGGTAAAGGCGATGCCCCGGCAGCTTACGCCTCCGCCCTTGAGGGGGAGGTCGGCGCGGAGCGACGGGAGGGCGGCTGGCGCGGAGCGCCGGAAGGGAAAAAGCTCGAATCTTGACCGGACCGACTCGAGGATCGATCAGGCACGACAACTCATCCTTCCGACAAGCTTCCGTTAGCAAGTCGTCGAAAACCGATGAACCTTGTCACCGGTCCATACACGAAGGGATGTCGCCCCCTCCCGCTTCACGCCGCCTCGGCCAGAACGCCCTGGTAGACCGGCTTGTCGACATTGCCGCCGGTCAGCATCAAGCCGATCTTCTTGCCCGCCATGGCCGCCTTCTCCTGGAGCAGGGCGGCAAGCGGCGCGGCGCCGGCACCTTCGGCCACGTTGTGGCAATCGGTGAAGTAGGCCGCCATCGCCGCCTTGATCTCGTCTTCCGACACGGTGACCACACGGGCGGCGCCCTTGAGGATGATCGAGAGCGCCGTCGGGTCGGGGATGCGGCAGGCGAGGCCGTCGGCGATGGTGTCGGCCGAGTTGGTCGAGACCGTCTCGCCGGCTCCGAAGGAGAGCGCGTAGCAGGCGGCGTTCTCGGCGACGACGCCGACGATCTCGGTCTTGAGGCCGAGGGCGTCGCGCACGGCGATGGTCGCGCAGATCCCCGAGCCCATGCCGATCGGCACATAGACCACGTCGAGGTCCGGCACGGCGCGGAACAGCTCGAGCGGATAGGAAGCGACGCCGCGGGCGAGCGGCTCGTGGAAGGGGCCGATGAAGTGCAGCGCCTGCTCGCCGCTGATCTGCTCGGCGTACTCCCGCGCTTCCTGGAAATCGCTGCCGTGCACGATCATCTCGACGCCGAGGGCGCGCATGGCGGCGTTCTTCTCCACCGAATTGCCGTGCGGCACGACGATCACGGCGCGCAGCCCCAGCGCGCGCGAGGCGAAGCCGATCGACTGGCCGTGGTTGCCCCGCGTGGCCGTGATTACGCCGGCGATGTCGGGCTGGCCGCGCTTGAGCTCGTCCATGTAGATCAGCCCGCCACGCACCTTGAAGGCGCCGACGGGCGTGTGGTTCTCGTGCTTGACCCAGACCTCGGTGCCGGCACGCTCGCAGATCAGCGGCCAGCAATGCTGGGGCGTCGGGGCCATATGGCGATGCACGAAGTCGGCGGCGGCCTCGATCTGAGCCAGATTGAACACGGGAGCCTCTCCTCGTGGACTGGGGACGACGGACCTTAGCCGCCGTCCGGCCGGACCGGCAACAGGACCATTGTCGGCGGACAAAGCCGCAGGGACCGACGAATTTCCCTTTGCCGGCCTGGGGCCGAGCGGTCAATCTTGGCGCGGGGCAATCGAGGCATCACCGGCATGACGGTTCTGAAGAGCGCCATCAAGACCCGCGCGGCCGAGTTCGCGGAGAATCAGGCGGCAATGGCCGCGCTGGTCGAGGCGCTCCGCGCCAAGGTCGAGCAGGTCAAGGCGGGCGGCGGCGAGAAGGCCCGCCAACGCCACCTCTCGCGCGGCAAGCTGCTGCCGCGCGAGCGTATCCGCACGCTGCTCGACGTGGGCTCGCCTTTCCTCGAGCTGTCGCAGCTCGCGGCCTGGGGCATGTACGACGACGAGGTGCCCGCCGCCGGGATCATTACCGGCATCGGCCGCGTCTCCGGCCGCGAATGCCTGATCGTCTGCAACGACGCCACGGTGAAGGGCGGCACCTACTACCCGGTCACCGTGAAGAAGCATCTGCGCGCCCAGGAGATCGCCGAGGAGAACCATCTGCCCTGCATCTACCTGGTCGACTCCGGCGGCGCCAACCTGCCCAACCAGGACGAGGTCTTTCCCGACCGCGATCACTTCGGCCGGATTTTCTACAACCAGGCCCGCATGTCGGCCAAGGGCATCCCGCAGATCGCCGTCGTCATGGGCTCCTGCACGGCCGGCGGCGCCTATGTGCCGGCCATGTCGGACGAGAGCATCATCGTGCGCAACCAGGGCACCATCTTCCTGGGCGGGCCGCCGCTGGTGAAGGCGGCGACCGGCGAGGACGTGAGCGCCGAGGACCTGGGCGGCGCCGACGTGCACTCGCGCACCTCGGGCGTCACCGATCACTATGCCGCCGACGACGCCCACGCGCTCGCCATCGTGCGGCGCTCGATCGAGCACCTCAACCGGGTCAAGCGCCATGACCTGGATCTGGCGGAGCCGCGCGACCCTCTCTACGACCCCGCCGAGCTCTACGGCATCGTGCCGACCGACCTGAAGAAGCCCTACGATGCCCGCGAAGTGATTGCGCGCATCGTCGACGGCAGCGAGTTCGACGAGTTCAAGGCGCTCTACGGCACGAGCCTGGTCTGCGGCTTCGCCCGCATCCTCGGCTATCCCGTGGGCGTGATCGCGAACAACGGCATTCTCTTCTCGGAGTCCGCGCTCAAGGGCGCGCACTTCATCGAGCTCTGCAGCCAGCGCCGCGTGCCGCTGGTGTTTCTTCAGAACATCAACGGCTTCATGGTCGGCCGCAAGTACGAGGCCGGCGGCATCGCCAAGGACGGCGCGAAGATGGTGACAGCGGTCTCCTGCGCGCAAGTGCCGAAGTTCACGGTCGTCGTCGGCGGCAGCTTCGGTGCCGGCAACTACGGCATGTGCGGCCGGGCCTTCGGCCCGCGGCTGCTCTGGATGTGGCCGAATGCCCGGATTTCGGTCATGGGTGGTGAGCAGGCGGCGAACGTGCTGGCGACCATTCGGCGCGACGCCATGGCGGCGCGGGGCGAGGACTGGCCGGCAGCGAAGGAGGCGGCGTTCAAGGCGCCGATCCTCGAGCAGTACGAGCATCAGGGCCATCCGACCTACGCCACGGCCCGTCTGTGGGATGACGGCATCGTCGATCCGCTGGACACGCGCCTGAGTCTCGGCCTGGCCATCTCCATGTCACTCAACGCGCCGATCCCGGAGACCCGCTTCGGCGTGTTCCGGATGTGAACGGAGACACCTGGCGATGACAGAGCCGCACTTTCTCGAAGCGGTGGACGATCGCGGCGTGGCGCGGCTGACGCTGAACCGGCCAGCGGTACACAACGCCTTCAACGACGCCTTGATCGGCGATCTGACCGAGACCTTGGCGCGTTTGGGCGGCGATCCATCTGTGCGCGTCGTGATCCTGGCGGCGCGGGGCAAGAGCTTCTCGGCCGGCGCCGATCTCAACTGGATGCAGCGCATGGCCGGCTATTCGCAGGCCGAGAACCTGGCGGATGCCCGGGCCTTGGCTCTGCTGATGGCGACCCTGAACGACCTGCCCAAGCCGACCCTGGCCCTGGTGCAGGGCCCGGCTTTCGGCGGCGGTGTCGGTCTGGTCGCCTGCTGCGACATCGCGGTCGCGACGGAACGGGCGAGCTTCTCGCTGTCGGAGGTCAAGCTCGGCCTGATTCCGGCGGTGATCAGCCCCTACGTTCTGGCCGCGATCGGCGAAGGCGCGGCGCGGCGCTACTTCCTCACCGCCGAGCGCTTCGACGCGGCCGAGGCCAGGCGCCTGGGACTGGTTCACGAGGTGGTCGAGGCCGAAGCGCTCGAATCGACGGCCGAAGCCCTCGTCGGCGCTTTGCTGCAAGCTGGGCCGGAGGCTCTGTCCGCCGCCAAGGCTTTGATCTTCGCCATGACCGGACGGCCGATCGACGAAGCCCTGCGCGACGAGACCGCCCAACGCATCGCCGAGCTGCGGGTGGGGCCGGAAGCCCGCGAAGGCATCGGCGCCTTTCTCGAAAAGCGGCGGCCGAACTGGTCAACCAAGGGCTAGTTCGGCCGCGTCGCATTGAGCCGGATCATTCCGCGACTCGAAAGCGTCCGACTAACATAGTTCTTTGCCATTCTTGATTTGAGTTCTTGCCGGTGCTGAGAGCCTCCGGATCGGCGTTGGCCTTGCTGCAACCCCTGCTGGGCCTCGCGCGCATTTCGCTACAGAGCCTTCGCGACCTGGCGCCGATCATCCTGGTCGTCGCCTTCTTTCAGATCGCCGTCCTGCAGCAGCCCTTTCCCAATCTGCCGGAGATCCTGACCGGCCTCGTCGTCGTGACCCTGGGCCTCACCTTCTTCATCCGCGGTCTGGAGATGGGCATCTTCCCGCTCGGCGAGTCGATGGCCGAGGCCTTCGCACGGCGCGGCGTGCTGGCCGCGTTGCTCGCCTTCGCCTTCGCGCTCGGCTTCGGCACCACCATCGCCGAGCCCGCCCTGATCGCCGTGACCGCGGAGGCGGCCAAAGTGGCGGCGGCGGCCGAGATCATCGCCGACGATGAGCAGACCCTGTCGCGCTATGCCACGCAGCTTCGGGTCACGGTCGCTCTGGCGGTCGGTTTCGCCGTGCTGCTCGGCGTCTTTCGCATCCTCAAGGGCTGGCCGATCCAGTGGTTTATCATCGGCGGCTATGTCCTGGTCGTGGTGCTGACCGGCTTCGCGCCGGAGGAGATCGTCGGCGTGGCCTACGACTCCGGCGGCGTGACCACCTCCACGGTCACGGTCCCGTTGGTCACCGCGCTCGGGATCGGCCTGGCGACGGTCCTGCGCGGCCGCAATCCGATGATCGACGGTTTCGGGCTGATCGCCTTCGCCAGCCTGACGCCGATCGTCTTCGTCCTCATCTTCGGCATGGTGGTCTGAGCCATGGGTCAGGGTTGGCTCGCCGACTTTGCCGGCTCCCTTCTGGGCACGGTGATCGACGTGCTGCCGATCGCCGTGATCCTCTTCGTGTTTCAGGTGGCGGTGCTGCGCAATCGGATACCCCGCCTGCGCCGTGTCTTGATCGGCTTCGGCTACGTCATTATCGGCCTGGCGCTGTTCCTCGTCGGCCTCGAAAAAGCGCTCTTCCCCCTCGGCCGGCTGATGGCGCAGCAGTTGACCGACCCCGCCTTCATCGGTGCCGTCCAGGGCGCCGCGGTGGATTGGCGCGCCTATGCCTGGGTCTACGTCTTTGCGGCAGCGATCGGCTTCGCCACCACGGTCGCCGAGCCCGCCCTGATCGCCGTCTCCCTCAAGGCGAGCGAGGTCTCCGGCGGCAGTCTCAGCGCCTGGGGCCTGCGGCTCGCGGTGGCCGTCGGCGTGTCGATCAGCATCGCCCTCGGCGCGTTCAGGATCGTCACCGGCACGCCGCTCTACCTCTACATGATCGCGGGCTATCTCGTGGTGATCCTGCAGACCGCCTTGGCGCCGCGCAGCATCGTGCCGCTCGCCTACGATTCGGGCGGCGTGACGACCTCGACCGTCACCGTGCCGCTGGTCACCGCGCTGGGCCTGGGACTGGCCACGACCGTGCCGGGACGCAGCCCGATCATCGACGGCTTCGGCCTGATCGCCCTGGCCAGCCTGTTTCCCATGATCACCGTCATGGGCTATGCCCAGATCGCCGCCTATACCGCGAAACGCCGCGCCGGGGCTCCGGCAAAGGCGCCGAGATCCCGGAAGGAGAAGCGATGAAGTTCAAGCTGATCGTCGCCATGGTGACCGACGACGTCACCGACACCGTGATCGACACCGCGCGCGAGGCCGGTGCGACCGGCTGCACCGTGATCACCAGCGCCCGTGGCGAGGGGCTCAATCCTTCGAAGACCTTTCTCGGCCTGACGCTCGAGGGTCTGCGCGACGTCGTGCTCCTGCTCGTCGAGGAGCATCTGAGCCGGCAGATCCTCGAAGCCATCGCGGCGGCCGGCCGCTTCGACGAGGACCCGGGGCGCGGCATCGCCTTCCAGGTCGATATCGAGGATGCCGTCGGCCTCGCCTCCCAGCTGGCGACGATCCGAACCGAAATCGGGGATCAGATATGAACCAGAGGCCCTATACCTCCGTGCGGGATGTCATGACCCCCAAGCCCCATGTCGTCGACGGCCTGGCCTCGGTCGCCGAGGCGGTCGCCTTGATGAAGCGCGACGGGGTCAGCTCCCTGGTCATCGACAAGCGCCACGAGCGCGACGAATACGGTATTCTCGTCGTGCACGACATCGCCGAGAAGGTGATCGGCCGCGACCGCTCGCCCGAGCGGACATCCGTCTACGAGATCATGTCCAAGCCGGTCCTGACCTTCGACGGCGACATGGACATCCGCTACGCCATCCGCATGCTGGCGCGTTTCGGTCTGTCGCGCGGCCTGGTGACCGATCGCGAAGGGCTGATCGGTATCGTCACCCTGCGCGACATGGTCTTCCGCTTCGGGGCGTCGGGAGATCCCAGTTCCGCGCCAAAGGGTTAGACGGACTGGAGGTCCGAGGAGCAGCGTGTCCGCCGTTCAGCGCAGGCTCGAGAGGTTGGCGACCAGGGCCTTCTGCGACCTTTCGATCTCGTGGGAGATCTTGTGGGCCATGTCCTGATCGTGCTCGCAGCACGACAGGGCGGCGCTGGTGCTCTGCTTGGCCGCCTCGCGGATCGCATCGATCAGCGCCTGTTCGATGATGCGCGTGACGGCTTGCATCTGCTCGTCCGAAAGGCTTGCGCCGAGTGCAGCGCAGGCCTCCTTGATGGCGGTTTCGGCGCGCTCCCTGAGATCCATCGTGGCTCCCCTCATTGGTTTGTCGGCTCCGCTTGGCCTTGGAATTCCGACCGCATCGCGCGACCGGTTTCGTTCGCAGGCATCCTAAGCGAGAAACCGGGCCGGCGGCCAGGGCAGGGGTGCCTAATCCGCGATCCGACGACGCGTTGCGACGACCGGGTCTTTCCAACGCCCGCGCCTTGAACCATCCTGTCCGCGCACTGGACGAGAGATGTTTGAGTCGCTCCTGATTGCCAACCGCGGCGAGATCGCCTGCCGCATCATGCGCACGGCGCGGCGCCTGGGCATCCGCTGCATCGCGGTTTACTCCGAGGCCGATGTCGTCGCGCCCCATGCGCGCAAGGCGGACGAGGCCTATCTGATCGGACCGGCGTCGGCCGCCGAGAGTTATCTCGACATCGCGGCCGTGCTCGAGGCCGCCCGCAAGGGCGGCGCCGAGGCGGTACATCCGGGCTATGGCTTCCTCTCCGAGAACCCGGTCTTCGCCGAAGCCTGCGAGGCGGCCGGGCTGGCCTTCGTCGGGCCCTCGGCGGAAGCGATGCGCGCCATGGGCTCGAAAAGCGAGGCCAAGGCCATCATGGCCGAGGCCGGCGTGCCGTTGGTGCCGGGCTACCACGGTGCCGAGCAGGCGCCCGACCGCCTAGCGGCGTCTGCCGCCGAGATCGGCTTTCCGGTCTTGATCAAGGCTTCGGCCGGCGGCGGCGGCAAGGGCATGCGCGTGGTCGAGAAGGCCGCCGACTTCGAGACCGCGCTGGCCGCCGCCAAGCGCGAGTCGCAGGCCGCCTTCGGCGACGACCGCATGCTGGTCGAGAAGTATCTCTCGCGGCCCCGGCACATCGAGGTCCAGGTCTTCGGCGACCGACAGGGCAACGTCGTGCATCTCTTCGAGCGCGACTGCTCGCTTCAGCGCCGCCACCAGAAGGTTCTCGAAGAGGCGCCCGCGCCCGGCATGACCGAGGCCCGGCGCCGCGCCATGGGCGAGGCCGCGGTCGCCGCCGCCAAGGCGATCGGCTATGTCGGGGCGGGGACCGTCGAGTTCATCGCCGAGGGCGAGGCCTTCTACTTCATCGAGATGAACACCCGCCTGCAGGTCGAGCATCCGGTGACCGAGATGATCACGGGGCAGGATCTCGTCGAGTGGCAGCTCCGGGTCGCCGCGGGCGAACCGCTGCCGTGCGCTCAGGAGGCGCTCGCGATCAGCGGCCATGCCTTCGAGGTGCGGCTCTACGCCGAGGACCCGGCGCGCGACTTCCTGCCGGCCACGGGGCGGCTGAGCCATCTGCGCTTTCCGGCCGAGGACGCCCGTCTGCGCATCGATTCCGGCGTGGCGGAGGGCGACGAGATCGGCCTGCACTACGATCCGATGATCGCCAAGCTCATCACCTGGGGCGAGGACCGGGCCGATGCCCTGGCCCGGTTGCGCGCGGCCCTGCGGCGCACCGAGATCGCGGGCCTTACGACCAATCTCGGCTTCCTGCAGGCGGTCGCGGCCCATCCGGCCATGGCGGCGGGGGAGATCGACACCGGCAGCATCGCGCGCCATCGCGAGGCCCTGCAGCCGGCCGAGACCCCGGCGTCGGACGAGGTGCTGGCGCTGGCGACCCTCTCGGAGATTCTGCGCCGCCGCGACGAGGCGCGCGCGCGGGCGTCGAAATCGGGGGACCCCTATTCGCCCTGGACTCTGACCACGGGATGGCGCCTGAACAGCGGCACCCACAGCACGCTGACGTTCCACGACGGCGAGCGGCGGATCGAGGTCGCGCTGCACTACGAACGGGACGGCTTCACCCTCGTGCTGCCCGGCGGCCTGATGACGGCGCGCGCCGGGCTGCGACCGAGCGGCGAGCTGGCCGCCGAGCTCGGCGGGCGCCGGGTGACGGCGCGGATCGTGCGCCAGGGCCGCCAGTTGACCGTCCTGTTCGAGGGCGCGAGCCACCAGCTTCGGCTCGACGACCCGCTCGATGTCGGCACCGGGGAGAGCGCGGGCGGACGCATGACCGCGCCCATGCCGGGCAAGGTGGTCCAGGTCCTGGTCGAGGCCGGGGCCGCCGTGACTCAGGGCGCTCAGCTCATGGTGCTCGAGGCCATGAAGATGGAGCACGCGATCACCGCGCCCGGCGACGGCGTGGTCAGCGAGGTGCACTACGGCGTCGGCGATCTGGTCGAGGAGGGCGCGGAGCTGATCGCGTTCGAGGCCACCGGCGCGGCGCAGGGGGCCTGAGGTGGCGCTGCCGAGCCGGGTCACGCTGGTCGAGGTCGGCCCGCGCGACGGCCTCCAGAACGAGGCCGAGACGCTGCCGACCGAGACCAAGGTCGCGCTGATCGACCGCCTGTCCGACTGCGGGATCGGCCTGATCGAGGACGGTGCCTTCGTCTCGCCGAAGTGGGTGCCGCAGATGGCCGACAGTGCCGCCGTCTTGGCCGCGATCCGGCGCCGTCCGGGCGTGATCTATCCCGTGCTGGTGCCCAATATGAAGGGCTACGAGGCCGCGCGCGCGGCCGGCGCGGAGATGATCGCGGTCTTCGGGGCCGCCTCAGAGAGCTTCACCCGCAAGAACATCAACTGCTCGATCGACGAGAGCCTGGCCCGCTTCGCCCCGGTCTGCGAAGCGGCGCGGGGCGACGGCGTTCGTCTACGCGGCTACGTCTCCTGCGTGCTCGGCTGTCCCTACGAGGGCGCGATCGAGCCCCAGGCCGCGGCAGGGGTCTCACGTGCGCTCCTCGACATGGGCTGCGAGGAGATCTCGCTCGGCGACACGATCGGGGTCGGCACGCCGGCGAAGGCACGAGCCATGGTCGAAACCGTGGCGGCGCAGGTGCCCCTGGAGCGGCTGGCGCTGCATTTCCACGACACCTACGGCCAGGCCCTGGCCAATATCCTGGCCTGTCTGGAGCTCGGCGTGGCGACGGTCGACAGCGCCGTCGCCGGCCTGGGCGGCTGCCCCTACGCCAAGGGTGCCTCGGGCAACGTGGCCAGCGAGGACGTGCTCTACATGTTGGACGGCATGGGGATCGAGACCGAGGTCGATCTGGCGGGCTTGGCGGCGGCCGGCCGCTTCATCACCGAGGCGCTCGGTCGGCCGCCGGCCTCCAAGGTCGCGCGCGCCTTGGCCGGGCGCGCCTGAGGGCCGGAGAGGACGGGGACCGTGGCACTGCATATGATCAAGCTCGCCGTCAGTGCGGAGTCCGTCGAGCACGTGCGGCGCTGGCAGAGCGAGCGCCGAGCCCGGCAGGGCGCGCTGTTTCACTTCACCCGAATGACCCCGCGGCGCGCCGAGGAGATTCTCGAGGGCGGCTCCATCTATTGGGTGATCAAGGGCCTGGTGCAGGCGCGTCAGCGCATCCTGGCGATCGAGCGCGTGCGCGACGGCGAGGGCCGGCCGACCACCCGTTTGACGCTGGATCCCATCCTGGTGCGCACCTTGCCGCAGGCCTGTCGGGCCTTCCAGGGCTGGCGCTATCTGGAGGCGGAGGCCGCCCCGCCCGACCTTGAGTCGGACCGGGGCCGGGCCGCGGGCGACGTCGCCGACATGCCGGCCGAGATGCTCGCCGAGCTGCGCGATTTGGGTTTGTTGTGAACCGCTTGGCGGCAGTGGCTTTTTCCACGGAAATAGGACTCGACAGGGCACCGGACCCGGCCTATATAACCGCTCGCCGCCGATTGTGACGCTTTGATGGCGATGCGGAATCGGACCGGCGGGTGCCGTGCTCAGCGGCATTGATTGCCGAAAGTCAGCTGTGTATACTCCTCCGCCCCTAGCTCGCGGCTCGACCCGAGTTTGGGGTTTCCGAGGTCGGTTCACCTGGCTTCATGACGTGCGGTCGCCTGCGGCGTTCGCCCCGTGTCTTTGCTGATTGACAAGTGGATATGTAAGGAAGGGATGCGCGGGCGGCGGTCTTGGTTCGTGGTTTTGTGTGCTATGGACTTGGGCCTTATTTGCGCTTGCGTATCTTAGACGAGTGCGCGCGAGGGATTGGCGGCGTCTTTAGGGGTGTCGTTGGTCCTTCAATGAAGTGTGAGTAAGGAGCCTCTTTGATCTTGGTGC
>JAKSDN010000244.1 GCA_022360075.1 Kiloniellales bacterium
CGTTGAAGTTCTGGGCGATCGCGGCGGAGATGTCCTGGGGAATCCGGTAGAGCGTGATCGCCTTGCCGAAGACCTTGGCACCGGCGACGATCAGCAGGATCGTCACCGTGGTCTTCATCGCTTCCAAGGTCGCTTCCTTCAGCATCGACCAGGTCAGGGTGCGCAGGATCGCACCGGTGATCACCAGGGCGGCGGCGAAGCCGATGGCCGCGGCCTCGGTCGGCGTGAAGGCGCCGGCGTAGATGCCCCAGATGATGAGCGCGGCCAGGCCGAAGGTCGGCAGCGCGCGGATGGCGGTCGCCTTGCGCTCGGTCCAACTCGCTTTCGGATGCGGTTGGTAGTCGGCGCTGAAGCGCGCGTAGAGCATCGAGAAGACGATGAAGAGGGCGATCAGCAGCAGGCCCGGACCGATCCCGGCCAGGAAGAGCGCGATCACCGACTCCTCGGTGATGAAGCCGAAGACGATCATGGGGATCGAGGGCGGGATCAGGATGCCGAGCGTGCCGCCTGCGGCCAGCAGGCCGAGCACGAAGGGGCGTGGGTAAGAGCGCTTGATCATCTCCGGGATCGCCACCGTCCCGATGGTGGCCGCGGTCGCGACCGAGGAGCCGGAGATGGCCGCGAAGATGCCGCAGGAGACGACCGTCGCCACGGCCAGGCCGCCCGGCCAGTGGCCGACCCAGGCCTGCACCGCGGCGAAGAGATCGCGTCCCACGCCGCCCTTCAGCAGCACGTTGGACATCAGCAGGAACAGCGGCACCGCCAACAGGATGAAGTTGTCCAGCGTGGAAAGCAGACCCTGTGGCACCATGAGCGCTGAGAAGCCGCCGAACTCCAGCATCAGATAGCCGAGCCCGCCCAGGGCGAAGGCGACCGGCACGCCGACCAGCAGCAGAGCAAAGAGCGCGAGCAGGATCAGAGCTGCGGTCATCCGGCCTCGCCGTGATCGTCAACCTGGGCCGGCGCGCCGTGGCGCAGGACGCGTGGGATCTCGACCAGACACTGCAGCAGCAGGACCAGGAATCCGACGGGGATCACCATCTCGGCCCACCAGTTCGGGATGTTGAGCATGGTGCCGGTCGAGCGGCCGCGTTCGAGGGAGTCGTAAGCGATGAACCAGCCGTGCCAGGCGGCAACGGTGGAGAAGCCGGCGATGAAGATCAGCGTGAAGGTCTCGCAGATCTGTCGGCCCAATGCGTTGAAGCGCGCGGTCAGCAAGGTAATGCGGATGTGCGCGCGTTGGCGCAGCAGCGTCGCCATGGCGATGAAGCTGCCCCACAGCAGCAGGAGCTGCGACAGCTCGGCCGCCCAGATCGTCGGCGCGTTGAAGAGGTAGCGGGCCAGCACCTCGTAGGTGATCATCGCGCCGGTGGCGAAAAACAGCCAGGCGCCGAGATGGCCGAGAATGTCGGCCAGGCGGTCGACGATGCGGGGCAAGTCGCGCTTCCTCGGGCGGCTTAGGCCCTCTTCGGCGGGGCAGCGCGAATGGCGCCACCCCGCCAAACCCTAAAGGGGATCAGTTCGTGCCGCGCAGCTCTTCGGCCGCCTCGAGCAGCGTCTCGCCGAGCGCGCCGGCGGAGGCCTTGTACTGCTGCACGACGGGATCCGCGCCCTCGCGCCAGGCGGCGACCTCGTCGGGCGAGAGCTCGACCACCGTCATCCCCTCGTCCTTCGCGGCCTGGTAGGCATCGGACTCGATGCGGGCGATGTGGTCGCGCACGGCCGCATCGGCTTTCTCCGCGGCGGCGGCGATGATGTCCTTGTGCCTTTGCGGCAGGCCCTTCCAGAAGTCCTCGTTGACCAGCACGACGAACTCGATGTTCGCGTGGTTGGTGACGGTGATGGTGTCCATCACCTCCCAGAGCTTGCGCGATTTCACGCCGGAGACGCCCGTCATGCCGACGTCGACCGTGCCGCGCTGGTAGGCGAGATACTGCTCGGATCCCGAAATCAGCGTCGGCGAGGCGCCGACCGCGTCCATAAAGGTGCCGAGCGTCTTGCCGAAGACCCGCACCTTCTTGTTCTCGATGTCGTCCGGCGTGCGCACGGGGTCCTCCTTGGACAGCATGATCGCGCCGCCGTAGGCCTGCCACCAGAGCACGCGGCTGCCGGTGTCCATGATCGCCTCGTCGATCGGCCCGCGGATCGGGCTGCCCTTCTTGGTCGCGGCCCGCACGAGGGCTTCGGAGTTGAACATGAAGGGCATGTAGAAGATGTCGACGGCGGGGATGTCGCCGACGAAGCGGGTCAGGGAGGCCACGCCCATCTCGATCGCGCCGGAGCCGACGGCCTGCGGCACCTCCTTGTCCTTGTATAGCTGCGCCGAGTCGTAGATCTCGACCGCGATCTCGCCGCCCGAGGCCTTCTCGGCCTCCTCCTTGAACAGCAGCAGGTTCTGACCGAGGTGGCTCTTGAGCGGAAGCTGCAGCGAGATCCGCAAGGTCGTCTCTGCGGCCTGCAGAGCTCCGCTCACCAGGCCGAGACCGCAGGCGAGCGCAAGGGCGGCCGGAACAACGCGCTTCATGGTTTTCCTCCCTAGTCGATGGCTCTCGTTGCCGGCGACATTTGCGGCGGGTCTAGGGATTGTCAAGAAGGCGCAAACGGCCCCCCTCGTCGCGCTTGACGGGGGCCGTGGTCGCTGGGTCAGGGATTTCCGATGGGCCTTGTCAGCTCGTCGTCGGGCCCGACGAGGGTTTCGTCTCGGAACGGCGCGAAGCCTCCTGCAGCGCCTTCAGGAGTCCTTCGAGACCGCCCTTCGTGCGGATCACCGAGGCGAACTCCGAGCGGTGGGTCAAAGCCAGGCTCACGCCCTCGACGACGACATCGACGATGCTCCAGCGGGCCTCGACGCGCTGCAGGCGCCAGTCGACGCGCACGCGCAGGCCGTCGGAACGCGTCACGGAGCTCTGCACGATGGCGCCCTCGCCCGAGGCGTCCTTCGTCGCTTCGATTTCGAGCTGCTCGCCGGCGTACTGCTGCATGCGCTGGACGTAGTGTGCCATGAGGAAGTCTTCGTAGACCGCCAGGAAGCGCGAGCGTTCCTCCTGCGAGGCCCGGCGCCAGTGCTTGCCGAGCACGAAGCGGCCGATCGCCTCGAGCGCGAAGCCCTGATTGAGGAGCTTCCGCAGGCGGTCCTGACGCTGAGCCCAATCCAGGCCCGGCTCGGTGAGGACCGCGATCGCCTGATCGCCCAGGCCGCGGACGAAGCCGGCCGGATCGTCCTTGCCGCCTGCCTCCGCGCCGCGCGCGACGCTGGCCAGCAGGAAGACCAAGAGCAGGATGCCGGCAGCGCTGACGGCGGCTCGGCCGGTGCCCTTCACGGACCAGGGGGAGGTCATCAGCATCGCAATCCTCGATCTTTCCGGGGACCAAAAGGTCTGCGGCGGGCCGTCGGATCGGGCTGTCGATGGTCGCAGCGGCTGCCAGGCTGTCGGTTCCGTGGCCACTCGCTGCTTGCCTTCCCCCGCATACAAAGCCCCATTTGCAAAGGCGGCGGCTCGGCTCTACCGCGGTTCCCCAGTGCGGGTGATGCCGGCCAATCCGCCTATGCCACTCAATGTGGGCGCGGGGTAGGAATTAGGAAGTGACGAAGGTCACACCTTGGGCGCCTTCGAGCCGTATTGACGACCGAAGTTGGCAACCTTGAGGGGAATTACCGGCAACCAGTAAGCGCCAGCGGAACGCGCGCGGACGATACGGTATGGGGCGGGCGGCGTCGCTGTCGCCGCTACTCCTTCATGACCTGGTCTTTGGCCTCGATGAGCAGCTCGTCGATCTTCTTGCGCAGGCGATGCTCCGAGACGTCGGACCCGGCCTGCTCGAAGTCGCCCATGACCTTGCGCACCACGTCTTCGATCCCAGGCTCCTCGAAGTCCGCCGCGACGACTTCCTTGGCATAGGCGTCTGCGTCGGATTCGGACTTGCCCAGAATTTCCGCCGCCCAAAGCCCGAGCAGCTTGTTGCGCCTCGTCTCGACGCGGAACTGCAGATCCTGGTCGTGCTTGTACTTGTCCTCGAAAGCCTTTTCGCGATCGTCGAAGGTGGTCATCGGCCCGCATCTCCCCGGTCTTGAGGCTCGCGCGAAGGAGCTTGCTATCTTGCTAGCTTCCTTATTCTAGTCCTGCATATATGGTCGTGGAAGCGCCGGACCAAGACCCAAAGTGATCTCTCGGGCGCGCATCGCGTCCCTGCCGTGACGCGGCAACCTAGGCGGCCTATATCGGATGTCATGACGGAAGTTCTGACACCGCTTGCGCTGATCGATCTGCTCGCCGCGCGTGGCGCGGGCGACGCGGTGGCCTCGGTGCGCGGGGAGGCCCTCGAGAGCTGGAGCGGCGCGCGCCTCGCTGACAAGGCGCGCCGTCTTGCCTGTGGTCTGCTCGCCGCCGGCCTCGCGCCGGGCGAGCCGGTGGTGATCTATGCCGCCAACCGGCCCGAGTGGGTGATCGCGCGTTTGGCGATCGGTGCCGCCGGCGGGCTGCCGGTGCCGCTGGATGATCTGCTGCCCGAAAGCGATGTCGAGCCCTTCGTCCGCGATAGCGGCTGCCGCCGGGTCTTCACCTCTCGCGAGCATCTGGCCGGGCTACGCGAGCGCTGTGCAGATCTGGAACTCACCTACACGCTGCTGGATGCGGCCGACGAGGGCGAGGATGCCGAGCTGGCCTGGAGCGCGCTCGTCGCCGAGGAGATCCGCCCGCTGCCAGAGCTCGCGCCGGACGCGCCGGCCATGGTGGTCTACACCTCGGGGACCACGGGCCGGCCGAAAAGCTTCTGCCTCAGCCATGCCAACCTCACCGCCAACGTGCGCACGATGGTCGCGCAGGCGCTGGTCGGCCCCGGCGACCGGGTGCTGTTGCCCCTGCCGATGGACAACGTCTATCCGACGGCGGTCGGCCTGCTGACACCCTTGGTCGCCGGCGCCACGGTCTGTTTTCCCGAGGCTTTGACCGGGCCGCAGATCGTCAAGGCGCTGCGCGTCAGCGAGGCGCGCCTGTTGATCGGCGTGCCGCGGCTCTACGCGGCGCTGGTCGCGGGCCTTGAGGCCCGCGTGGCGGCACGCGGCAAGCTGGCGCAGCGGCTGTTTCGCACGCTGCTCGCCCTCTCGATCGCGGTCAATCGCCGCTTCGGCAAGCGGATCGGCCGGCGCCTCTTCGCCGGCGTGCATCGGCAGCTCGCGCCGAAGCTCGAGATGCTGGTCTCCGGCGGCGCGCGCCTGGAGCCCGACCTGGTCTGGACCCTGGAAGGGCTGGGCTGGGAGATGTTCAGCGGCTATGGCCTGGCCGAGGTCGGCTCGGTCTACACGGCCAACTTCCCCGGCTACAAAAAGATCGGCACCGAGGGCAAGCCGATCCACGGGCCCGGCAGCCTGCGCATCGCCGAGCCGGACCCCGAGGGGACCGGCGAGATCCAGCTCAAGGGGCCCAGCGTCTTCGCCGGCTACCGCGACAACCCCGAAGCCAACGCGGCCGCCTTCACCGAGGACGGCTGGTTCCGCACCGGCGATCTCGGCCGGCTCGACGAGGACGGCCGGATCCTGATCACCGGCCGCGCCAAGGAGATGATCGTGCTCGGCGGCGGCAAGAACGTCTTC
>JAKSDN010000184.1 GCA_022360075.1 Kiloniellales bacterium
CGGCCTCACCCCGATCGAGGCGATGGCCGTGGGCCTGCCGGTCGTCGTCTCCGACTGGAACGGCTACAAGGACACGGTGCGCGACGGCATCGACGGCTTTCGCGTGCCGACCCTGATGCCGCCGGCCGACATGGGCCGCGACCTGGCCGACCGCTACGCCGACCACTTCGACAGCTACGGCCGCTACTGCGGCAACACCAGCCAGATGATCGCGGTCGATACCGCCAGATGCGCCGAGGCCTATGGCCGCCTGATCGAGGATGCTGAGCTGCGCGCGCGCATGGGCGCCGCCGGTCAGGCCCGGGCACGCGAGACCTACGACTGGAGCGTCGTCGTGGCGCAGTACCAGGACCTCTGGGCCGAGCTCGCTGAGCGCCGCCGCGCGGGCGCCCGGCAGGCCCCGGAAGCGACGGCCAAGCACTTGCAAGAGCCCGGCCGCCGCGATCCCTTCTGGATCTTCGAGAACTATCCGACGACGGTGATCGGTCTCGATGATCGCGTCGGCCTGGCGCCCGGCGCCAGCCTGGAGGCCCTGGCGCGGCGCCGCGCGCTCAAGATGGTCGCCTTCGCCAAGGACGTGCTGCCGTCGGTGCAGGACTGCGAGACGGTGATCCGGCACCTGGAGGACAAAGGCCCCTGCCGGGCCCGCGAGCTCCTCCTGCTGGTGCCGCAGGAGCGCCGCCGCCGGCTCTTCCGCGGCCTGGTCTGGCTCTACAAGCTCGATCTCGTCACGATCGAGTCGGCGAGTGGCTGAGGGGCACGCCTCCAGGCAAGCCGCCCTCTTTGCACACGCCACCTCACGCCCTCGTCCGACCTGACACCTCATCCTTCGACAAGCTCAGGATGAGGGCAAAGAGCGGCGGACGATCGATAAATCACCCATCAGCTTTCTCCGCGCCCCCGCGTCTCCAGCCAATCCAGCAGCATCGCTGCCGCGCGCTCGGCGCCGTTGTCCGGGACCAGGCGGGCGGCGTTGGCGGCGATGCGGCGGCGGGTGGCGGGATCGGCCAGGGCCTCGAAAGCGGGCAAGACCCGATCCTTGCTGTCGGTTTCGAGGATGATGCCGGCATCGGCGTCGCGGATGCGCGCGGCGCGGGCCAGGTGATCGTCCTCGGTGCCGGGCAGCGGCAGGAAGATCGATGGCACACCGTTGTGCAGTAGCTCGGTCGTCGTGTTGTTGCCCATGGCGGTGATCGCGGCGTCGAAGGCGCGCCAGGCCTCGGCGAGCGGAAAGTAGCTGAAGGAGACGACGCGGTTGCCGTGACTGACCGGCAGGTGGCCGTCGTAGTAGGGCGGCCGCAGAACGGCCAGGGTCCAGTCCGGGAAGCGGGCGGCATAGGCGAAGACGACGTCGAGAAAGCGGCGATAGCGCCGGTCGCCGCCGCTGCCGAAGGCGACGAAGACGATGAAGCCCTCGCGCCAGATCAGATGGCTGGCCTCGCAGTCGGTCAGGAACAGAAGCTCGGCCCGCGGATCGCGCTTGCGGATCTGACGGGCGAGCGCCAGTTGCCGCACGATGTGGCCGAGCCCGAAGCCGTTCGGCGCGTAGATCAGGAAGCGCTGCGCGGCCATCTTTTCCATCCCGACTCGACCGCGCTCA
>JAKSDN010000920.1 GCA_022360075.1 Kiloniellales bacterium
GCGCCTTTTCGCCATTAACTTAATGTTTTAGCCAAGGCGCTTAAGCCGACCTTAATTGAATTCCGAGACAATTACGCCATGATTTCTCGCGACCAGGAACTCGGCGCCCGACCGCTCGCCGGCGACATCGAGGCTCTCGTCGACCTTCAGACCCGCCGCGGCAAGCTGGAGGCCGGCGGGCGCGGCGAAAGCCTGTTGCGTCAGCTCCTTTCCCATATGCCGGCCGACGTTCGCGCGGGCCTGAGCGACGAGCAGAACGCGGCCCTCGCCGCCGCCGCCGATCGCTGTGCCTGGGAAGGGCACGAGATCGACCTTCGTCTCAGCATTCCTCTGCCGTTCAAGCGCTACTACTTCGTTCTCCTCGGCGGCCAAGAGCGCCGCAGCAAGAAGCGCCGTGTCGAGGAGCGTGGACGGCATCCCATTACGACACTGCGCAACCTGCTTTTCCTCGGGGTCTTCACCAGCGTCTTCACCATGGTTGGTGCGCTCGCCTGGATGGTGCTCTTCACTTGGTATTTGTCGAGTTGAGCAACCATGCGACTTCTGAAAAGCCTGGACCGTCTCGTCGTCCGCTTTGCTGTCGACCGAGGTGGGAACTTCATCATCCTCCTGGCCCTGGCTCTGATCCCGCTTCTCGGCGGCATCGGCATCGCGATCGATTCCGCCCGCGGCTATCTGGTCAAGACGAAGCTGTCGAACGCGCTTGACGCGGCCGGGCTCGCTGCGGCCCGAAACGTCAATCCGGACGACATCGCCAGCGACCTGCAGCGCTATTTCGCCGCCAACTTCCCGGACGGCTATCTCGGCGCGACGGTCCAGGGCCCCGAGCACACGCTGTCCGATGGCGACACGGTCATCAACCTGAATGTCTCGGCCACGATCGAGACCAGCTTCGCCAAGGTGATCGGCTTCAACGAGCTCGGCATCTCCGCTTCGGCCCAGGTGGCTCGGGCAGCCGGCCTCGCCGATATCGTGCTCTCGATCGACATGTCGGGCTCGATGGGCGAGTCCGCGGGAGACGGGCAATCGCGGATTGCGGCGGCGCGCGTGGCCGCCAAGGCGCTGGTCGACCACCTCTTCGGCAACCAGGACACCAAGGCCGGCATACAGATCGGCCTCGTGCCGTGGAACAGCAAGGTCAACGTCGCAACGAACGGCGTCGCCTTCGACCCCGACGCCACCACGCCCGAGGCGATCGGCGCCTTCGTCAACCCGATCAACGATGCCGATCAGAGCGAGGTCTACTACGCGGACAACTCCGAGGTTCCGCTGCTGTTCCAGCCGCCGAACGACTGGAACGGCTGCGTCTTCGCCCGCTACTACCACGATGGCAGCGATTTGAACGACGGCGATACCAGCTATGGGCCCGACAGCTTCGGCGACAAGGACTGGCCGGCCTGGGAGCCGGTAGGCGGTCTCGCGGCCTCGGAAGGCAGCGGCGGCGCCTCGAAAAAGAAAAAGAAGAAGAAAAAGAAGAAGAGCTCGAGCGCTCCGGGTTCCTACGGCAGCTCCGAGGACGCCCAGTGCCTGGATCACGGCGTCACGCCGATGCAAAGCTCCAAATCCGCGATCAAGGACGCGATCGACGAGCTCACCAGCCCAACCGGCAACACGGTGATCGCCCAGGGTCTGGCTTGGGCCTGGCGTGTCCTGATGCCCGATGCGCCCTTCACCGACGCGGATCCGGACGCAAACCCGGTCCCCTTCCGCGCGGTCGTGCTCCTGACCGACGGCTCGCACTGCGGCAGCGAATGGGATGCCTACAAGGGTGAGCTCGGCGACTGCTCCGGCTCGCGAACCGAGTTGAACGATCGCCTCAAGGCGATCGCGGCGAAGATGAAGGCCGAGGGCATCAAGGTGATCGCGATCCAGTTCGCCAACGACGGCACGGACCTGGAGACCCTGATGAAGCAGGTCGCCTCCGGCGACGAGGCGCCCTACTACTACCACGCGCCCGACGGCGACGCGCTGAAGGACGTCTTCGAGGAGATCGCTTCCCATATCGGCCACGTCCGCCTGACGCGATAGGGGGCAGCGCGCGATGGCAATTACGTCTGTGCTCTCCAGCGCGCCGATCAGAACTTCAGCGCGCACGGGAGAGCGCAGCGGTTTCATCGTCGGGCCGCTCTTCGATTCGATCTGCTTCATCGGCGCCCCGCTTCTGGCGCTCGGGCTCGGCCTGCTGCTGGCCGACTCGCCGCTCGACCGGGACAGCGCCTTCTTCGACTACGACAAGTCCTGGGTCGACTTCGGGCTGGGCGTCTTCATCTTCGCCCATCTGATCATCGTCATCTTCCGCAGCCATCTGAACCCGAAGATCTTCCGGCTCCACCCCTGGCGCTTCACCCTGATCCCGCTGGGGTTGTTTCTGGCCATGGGCCTTTCGACCTGGGTCCTGGTCTGCTGTTCGGTGCTGGCCACCTTCTGGGACGTCTATCATTCGGGCCTACAGACCTTCGGGCTTTCGCGCATCTACGACTCGCGCGCCGGCAACCCGGCGGACAAGGGCCGGCGGCTCGACTACCTGCTGAACCTCCTCCTCTACGCCGGCCCGATCGCGGCTGGGGCCACGCTCATGGACCATGTCGAGGACTTCGAGGAGTTCGAGGCCGTGGGCGCGGCCTTCTTCACGCAGATTCCGGCCTACGCCGACTCGAACGCGCAGTATCTCACCTGGGCGGTGATCGCCGTCGCCCTGCCCTTCCTCGCCTACTATCTCTACGCCTACTGGCGGCTCTCCAAGGCGGGCTACCGCGTCTCGAAGCAGAAAATCTGGCTGCTGGTCTCAACCGCAGTCTGCTCGGTCTACGCCTGGGGCTTCAATCCCTTCGGCATGGCCTTTTTCATCATGAACTTTTTCCATGCCCTTCAGTACTTTGCCATCGTCTGGTGGAGCGAAAAGGGCAATGTGGCCCGTTGCTTCGGGTTCGACGGCAGGCGCTCGGCGAAGCTCCTTTCCCTCGCCGTCATTATCGCCGTCGGCCTGGGCTACGGCGTCTTCGTCGAAAGCGTCGAGCCCCAAAACGACTGGCTCTTCGCCCTGTTCCTGCTCGTTTCCCTCATGCACTTCTGGTACGACGGCTTCGTCTGGTCGGTCGGGCGCGGACAGGTCTAGGGAATCGGCCGACGGCCGATCTAGGATAGAATTCCTTCACCCCGCTGAATCGGCGCCGCAGAATCCCGGAGCGAGCTGGAATCTTGGGTCGCACAACGCGGCCCGACGAGCTCGTCCGCCTGCCGCTGCCCATGTCTTGCCGAAATCGTTCATAAATCTTCGGCCCTTGCCCATGTCGTCAGGCTTGCGAAGCGCAAGAGCTCCGTTCTATGAAGAGACGAACAGAAAGGACAAGGCCCAGCTCGACAAAGCAAAGCGGGGCACCTAAGGGAGTTAACGTTACTGCTCGGAACCGAGTCGGCAAATGCTCGCCTCCCCGATACGATTAAGTCTAGTCGCCGGCATTCGCGATAACTTTGACTCAAGCCCGCCGTAATTTTAGCTCAAATTTGAAGTGATAATCCTTGTATTCAACAAAAGGCTCATATATACTTACAATTCTCAAGGTGAACGCGGTGTTTTAGGTTAACATCGGTAACTATAACGGGTCGGATACATCCGTGCCTTCTTTAGGTTAACATCCGATCTGGGAATTGCGTCCCCGCTTCTCCGCTGCCCGGGAGGAGACGGGCTTTCTGTCGCTCCGAGGAGACAGCCCCATGACTGACGCCTTCGACCGCCAGCACACCGACAATCAGACCCCTGTGGAATCCCAGGCCGAGGAGACGGCCGTGGCCGAGGACCAGAGCCTCGCGGCGGACGCTGAGCAGCTGGCGCAGGCGCAGAACGAGGAAGAGATCGTCGAGGAAGAGACCGCGGAGGAGGCGGAAGCCGAGGGCACGCCGGTCGAGCGGCCGGCGGCGGGTGAGACCGTCGAGTTCCCGCCACAGCCCGGCGGCCGCTACGTCATCGGATTCGAGCCGACCGATGCGCAGGTGGACATCGAAGGCAACGATTTCGTCCTTCGCTTCGACGACGGCGGGCGGATCGTCTTCCAGAACCTGGTCGGCATGGCCCAGGCCGGCGATGCGCCGGTTCTGCGCGTGGGCGGCGTGGACATCGGCGGCGCGGCGATCCTCGGCCAGGCCATCGCCCTGTCCGGCGAGCAGCCGACGCTCGAGACCGCGGCCGGCCCCGAGGTTGACCCACTCCTCGAGGGTTCAGGCGCGAACGAGTACAACGACGATCTGGGCGATCCGATCGCCCTGCTGAACGCTCAGCCTGACATCCCCTATACCGAGCTCGTCTTCGGCCTGCCGGAATTCGAGGTCATCGTCGACGACATCGTCGAGGACGACGTCCCGGAGCCGGAGCCCCTGCCACCGCTGGTCGCGCTCGGCACCGCGCGGACGGTGAGCGAGCAGTTCCTGCCGCAGCGCTCGCCGGAGGGCACCCAGTTCGACCCGGCGGGCGGCCCGGAGGCCTCGACGGATCCGGCCAACATCGACATCGGCGTGCGGGGCTTCCTCAGCTTCGATAGCGGCGCCGAGGTCACGGCCGTCACTTTCACCGATGCGACCGGCCAGCAGACCGTCATTCCTGAGGTCGGGCCCGGCGGCGCCTCGGAGACCATCACCTTCGACGGCGGCACCGCGCCGATCACGATCGATGCCGAGGAAGGCGACTTCCTGTTCTTCGACGGCACGCGCCTGCTTTTCGTCGATCACGAAACCGGCGAGTACATCTACATCCTGGCCGACGATATCGATCAGCCCGTGGCGGGCCTCAATGGCGCCGGCGCCGGTGCGAATGATGCCGTGGTCGAGAACTTCGTCTACACGATCACCGACGATCTGGGCCGCACGGCCAGTGCGACCGTGACCATCGACGTGCAGGACGACGCGCCGATCGCCAACGACGAGACCACGCTGGTGGTCTTCGAGAGCAACGCCATCGTCGCGTCCGACGGCGTGCTCGCCAACGACGAACAAGGCGCCGACGGCACGCCGCAGTGGCTCCTGAACAGCAATGGCGACGAAGCCGGGACCGTGCTGTCGATCAGCAACGGCACCACGACGGAGAGCTTCCCGCAACCGCCGGCCGGCTTCCCCGCCGAGCCGCCGGTCATCGAGATCGCCGGCCAGTTCGGCACGCTGAGCATCAACCAGCTCGGCGGATACAGCTATCAGGCCAATGCCCTGCCGGACCAGGCGCCGGCCAATACGACCGACGTCTTCACCTACACGCTGATCGACGACGACGGCGATACGGCCACGGCCGAGATCAGGATCCTGGTCAAGGGACAGCCCGACGGGAACATCTCGGTCGGCGGCGACCCGGACGGCTTCATCCCCGAGGACACGCTCACCAACCTGCGCCTCGACGCCGAGGTCGGCAACACCGCCGATCCCAACGAGGTTCTAAGCCAGGTCGTGCTGACGCTGCCCTTCAGCTTCGTTGACGTCGGCGCCGATCCGAATTCCTGGCAGATCGACATCACCGCCCTGACGAACGCGCTGAACGCCAACACGGCGATCGACAGCTTCACCATCGACCCGGCGGGCACGATCACGATCAACTTCCTGACCGATCCCGCGGGCCCGACGGCGAATAGCCTCAGCGTCGACATCCCGGCACGGCCGCCGCTCGACAGCGACGTCGATGCCCTGGGCGCCCAGGTGAACGTGACCGCGCTCGATACCGCCTTCAACGTCACCGGCAGCTCCAGCACGACCGCCGACATCGTCGTCGACGCGGTGGTCGATGGCTCCGAGGTCTTCATCGACGTCGGCAGCGGCCCGCAGGTGATCGAAGCCGGCGTCAACGACCGCGTCGGCGGACCGGCCGGCCAGCCGGTCGATTTGCGCCTGTCGCTCGCGCTGGGCCCGGATTCGACCGATCAGGGCAGCACCCCGGCCGACGTCTCACAGGGCGACTTCGTCGACGGTTCGGCTGGCGCCGACGCCACCGAACAGGTCTCGCAGATCACCGTGGCCCTGGCCGATGCCGGCTCCGGCCAGCCGAGCGGCAACCTGCAGTTCGCCGCCAATCTCACGGCCGACGGCGGCGCGGTAACGCCGACGCCGGACACCTCGACGGCCGGGACCTGGATCTTCGACACCTCCGGGCTGACCGCCGCGCAGGTGCAGGAGCTGGTCTCGAGCTTCCAAGTCGCGCCGGTCCCCGCTGACTTCGAAGGCGAGATCGACGTCACCGTCACCACGGTGACCGACGACAACCCGACGGACACCGAAGTCGTCCCCGGCGACAACAGCGACACCGACGTCTATCAGCTCACGGCGGTCTTCAACTCGATCCCGGACGGCGATTTCGTGGTCGCCTCCGGCCAAGCCGGCGACTTCATCCCCGAGGACACGCCGACGCTCATGACCCTGAGCGCCGAGGTCGGCGACCTGACCGACCCCAACGAGGTGCTGACCAAGGTCGTCCTCGACCTGCCGTTCGCCGTCGATACCGACACCGCGAACCCGGACCTCGATGCCTGGCGCCTGTCGCTCGCCGAACTCGCGACCAACCTCGGCGTGGCCGAGGGTGTCGCGGGCGCCGGCCCCGTCACGCTCTGGACCTTCGACGAGGCGACCGGCGTGCTCACCATCGAGCTCGACGGTAGCCTGGACGAGTTCTCGGTCGACTTCACGCTGACCCCGCCGCGCAACACGGACGTGGACATCGAGAATGCGGCGATCGAGGTGACGGCCATCGACACCTCGCTGCCCCAGACGATCACGGACCCGGCGGTCTTTACGAACAACGACATCGATATCACGGTGGACGCCATCGTCGACGGCTCGGAGCTGTTGCAGAACAGCGCCGTGATCGCTGCCGACGCCGTCATCGCCGGCGACCCGAATGCCGCGACGCCGCTCGACCTCAGCCTGACGCTGACCCAGGACTCGACCTCGCTGACCGGCGCGACCAATCCCGACCCGGACGAGGCGGCCACGCAGGGCGGCGGTGACAGCGATGGCTCGGAGGCAAGCCCGACGAGCGATGGCTCCGAGGCGGTCACGCAGATCGTGGTGACGCTGTCCGTGGCCGATGGCGTTGCCCTGCCGACGCTCAACTTCACCAGCCCGCTGCCGGCCGGGATCACGCTGGACGGCGGTGCCGCGGTGGACGACATCTCCGGCGCCGTGGATACGCGGACCTGGACCTTCACGATCGACCCGGCGGCCACGGACGTCGCCGACGTCAGCGCCTTCGTGAACAGCTTCACGGTGGAGCGCGGCGATCCCACCTCGACCGACGACATCGGCGTTAGGGTCGAGACCACGACGGTCGACCTGGCCACCGAAACCGGCCCCAACGGCGCCTCGGGCAACGAGGCGGACGAGACGGACAATACGGACGTCGATGTCTACGCGTTCACGATCGACTTCCTGGACAAGCCGGACGGCAAGGTCCTGGTGGACGGCCAGCCGGACGGCTTCTTCCCCGAGGACACGCAGACGCCGGTGGTGGTCTCTGCGACCACGGCGGCCTCGACGCCGGATGCGGTGATCACGGAGATCGTGCTGACCGACCTGCCGACGGCGGCCGACGGCTGGACGGTGGACCCCTCGCCGCTGGTGGCGGCGGTGGCGGCTTTGGGCGGCCAGATCGTCATCAGTCCTACGGGCGACACGATCACCATCACCTTCCAGCAGGCCGACGGGATCACCGATCTCGCGGCCCAGGCCACGGCCCTGGTGCCGCCGCAGTCGGCCTCGATCCTCATGACGCCGCCGACCAACAGCGATGTGGACTTCGCGGGCGTCGACGTCTCGGTGACGGCGGTCGATACCGTGACCCAGGCGACCAACACGGGCGGCACCGATGACCAGACGCTGGTCGTGGATGCCATCGTGGATGGCTCCGAGCTGCTGCAGAACGCCGCGGTGATCGGCGCCGATGCGACGATAGCGGGCGATCCCAATGCGGCGACCGCGCTCAATCTGTCGCTGACGCTGACCCAGGACTCGACCTCCGAGACC
>JAKSDN010000913.1 GCA_022360075.1 Kiloniellales bacterium
GCGGGACCCGCGGCGACAAGGCCGGCAAGGCATAGCGCTTCAATTATCCGTTTCATCACAGTCTCCTCGTCGTGCTCGGCGTTCTTTCGTCAGGTGCGACAAGACGATACAACTGCAAGTGCGAATGATTTGCAATATCGATTCTCTCTTGCTATGCCTCGCGCGATCTCCTCGCCGAGATTCCGATCCAATCGGCAAACGCGCATCCGAATTCCCGGTCAAGACGCATTGCGAAATCAGGAGGTTGCCGAGGCTTACCCGCGGTGGCCGCGGCTCTGACGGCGGTGCCGCCGCTGGGCGATGACCTGACGGTCGAGCCGCTGGTCGAGTTCGTCCCTTTCTTCGACGCCGCGGGCCAGGACCAGGACCGCGACATCATCACGGGCGCGCTCGGGACCTACTACGGGCCCTGGAACCCGGCGCTGGCGCACACGAGCGTGCTTACCGACGTCGATAACCCGGCCGCGACCGATAACGACGTGCACCAGTCTCAGGTTTCGATGGGCTACTCCTTCGATTTCGGCCTCGACGTCGATCTGGGCTACAAGTTCGTGCAGGAGAACGACGTCGACGGCCACGTCTTCGGCGTCCTGCTGCACTACGCCCTCGGCTTCGCGGTCCCGAACTGAAACTCGGTCCGATCGCCGGGGCGCTTCGGGAGGGTCCGATGCTGTTCATGGTGATCGAGCGCTTCAAGAACCGCGACGCCAAGGCCGTCTACGCGAGGTTCCGCGCCGAAGGGCGCCAGGCGCCGGAGGGCTTGCGCTACGTCGATAGCTGGATCGAGGCGAACTTCGATCGCTGCTTCCAGCTCATGGAATGCGACGATCCGCGCTTGCTCCAGCAGTGGGCCGCCGCCTGGCAGGACCTGGTCGAGTTCGAGTTCTGCCCGGTGGTGCCCTCCAAGGAGACGCGCGAGCTGATGGCGCCTTTGTTGGAGGGGTGAGTGAGTGTGTTGCTGGCAGACACCGGGCGTCTCGGACAGCCATCGTGCGTGCTTCGAGACGCCCCTTTGGGACTCCTCAGCATGAGGTGCTTCCTTTGTGCCATCCTCGATTAACCTCATCCTGAGGAGCCCTCGACAGAGGGCGTCTCGAAGGATGCTCGGTAGTCGTGCAGCGCTCGACTTCACCCTGTGCTGAGCAGTCAGGACCCACCATGCGCCCGCGCTAGGGCCGTGCGCGCCTGAACTGCTTGCTCAGCGCCAGGCCCTGACGCTGGTAGTTGGAGCCGATGTTGAGGCCGTAGAGCTTGTCGGGCCTGGCGGTCAGGCGCTCGAAGCAGAGCCGGCCGACGACCTGGCCATGCTCGAGCACGAAGGGTACGTCGCGCGAGCGCACCTCCAGGACCGCCTTGGCACCGCTGCCGCCGGTCGCGTCGTGGCCGAAGCCGGGATCGAAGAAACCGGCGTAATGGACCCGGAACTCGCCGACCAGCGTGTCGAAGGCCAGCATCTCGGCGGCGTGGTCCGGCGGGACGGTGACCGATTCGCGCGAGCCCAGGATGTAGAAGTCGTTCGGGTCCAGGATCAGCGGGCGGCCCGGCCGGGCGAGGATCGGCTCCCAGAAGTCCAGCGGGTCGTAGTGATCCTCCTTGTCGAGGTCGATCAGGAAGGCGTTCTTCTTCGCCCGGTAGCCGATAACCTCGCTGTCGCGGCTCGGCTCTGTGTTGACGGAGAAGGAGAGCTTGCCGCGCTTCAGGCTCGCGTCGTCGGTCTCGACGTCGACCAGGCCGACTTGTTCGTGCAGGCGCTCCAGCGCGCTCTGGGTGGTCAGCGGCGAGCCGCGCTTGATGCGGAGCTGGACCAGGCGCGAGCCCGTGCGCACGAGTACGCTGAAGGAGCGCGGCGAGATCTCGCACCACAGCGGGCCGCGGTAGGCCTCGCGGATGTGGTCGAACTCGAAGCCGTGGTCGGTGATCACGCGTGCGAAGATGTCGAGCCGGCCGGTCGAGGACTTGGGATTGGCGATCGCCGAGGTGCGGCGCTTCAGCCGCAGGCTCTCCATCAGCGGCACGATGTAGACGCCGTCGCGCTCGAGCACCGCGCCGTCCGCAAGCTCGATGCGGTGCATGGCGAAGCGCTCGACCTTCTGGCCGACCGTGGCGTCGCGGCCCGGCAGGAAGCTGGCCGGCACCCGGTAGGCATAGGCGCCGAGCCGGAGGTCGAGGCTGGCCGGCTGGATCTGGTCCTCGTCGATCGGCTCGGTGGCCAGGATCTCGCCGCGCTCCACCGCCTCGCGGATCGCTTGCGAGGGCAGGATGCCGGTCGAGAAATCGGCCTCCGGCGCGGGCTCGGGCGCCTCTGCCGGGAACAGGGGCCGCGGCGCATTCTGGCTCATGGCGGGTCTCATCCGCAGGCTTCCGCTCGATCCCCGAGATTAGCAAGAGATCCCATCAATTCAACGCATTAGCTCGCAGAGTCCTGCACAGGTCATCGACAAAATGGGCAGCGGGCAAGCCCTTGAACCACGGTCTTCTCTCGTCTTGTCCCCGCTTTCCACAGGACGTCGGGCTTCGACCTCTGTGGACGGAACCGCCGAGAGGGGGCCGCCCGGACCCGGGCTTGCGGGGGCTGGTCCGGCCTGATAAACCACCGCGCGTTTTCACGGCGCCGCCTGAGTATCCTCAAGGTCCGGCGCATCCGTCATAGGCAGGAGCGAACGCGTGATGGCTGAGTCCACGGACTATAAGGTCAAGGATATCTCGCTGGCCGATTGGGGCCGCAAGGAAATCGCCATGGCAGAAGTCGAGATGCCGGGTCTGATGGCCTTGCGCGCCGAGTACGGCGCCCAGAAGCCGCTGAAGGGCGCGCGCGTGACCGGCTGCCTGCACATGACGATCCAGACCGCGGTGCTGATCGAGACCCTGACCGCGCTGGGCGCCGAGATCCGCTGGTCGTCCTGCAACATCTTCTCGACCCAGGACCAGGCCGCCGCCGCGATCGCCGCGACCGGCGTGCCGGTGTTCGCCTGGAAGGGCGAGACGGAAGAAGAGTTCTGGTGGTGCATCGACCAGACCATCGAGGGGCCGGACGGCTGGCGCCCGAACATGATCCTGGACGACGGCGGCGACCTGACCGTGGTCATGCACGAGAAGTTCCCGGCACTGATGGCCGACGTCAAAGGGCTATCGGAAGAGACGACGACGGGCGTGCACCGGCTCTACGAGATGGAGCGGGACAAGACGCTGAAGGTGCCGGCGATCAACGTGAACGATTCGGTCACCAAGTCGAAGTTCGACAATCTCTACGGCTGCCGCGAGAGCCTGGTCGACGGCATCAAGCGGGCGACCGACGTGATGCTGGCCGGCAAGACCGCCGTGGTCTGCGGCTATGGCGACGTCGGCAAGGGCTCGGCCGAATCGCTGCGCAGCCAGGGCGCCCGCGTGGTCGTCACCGAGATCGATCCCATCTGCGCTCTTCAGGCGACCATGGAAGGTTACGAGGTCCGCACGATGGACGAGATCGCCCCGCACGGCGACGTCTTCGTCACGGCCACCGGCAACGTCGACGTCATCACGATCGATCACATGCGGGCGATGAAGGATCGCGCGATCGTGTGCAACATCGGGCACTTCGACTCGGAGATCCAGATCGAGGCGCTGCGCAACTACGCCTGGCACAACGTCAAGCCCCAGGTCGA
>JAKSDN010000391.1 GCA_022360075.1 Kiloniellales bacterium
CCGTGGCGCTTTAGCGATGGATTACGCGGTCGCAAGCTGCCCACTCAAATCCCGCGAGTCCCGATGACGGGGGACCAAGCCGTATGTCATGTTTCCATTTCACATATCCGGCTCGGCCTTGTCAATAATATAACGTCGAGAGTTGTGAATTAACAAAATAGCCTCTATTCCAGTGTGAAATAGTCACCACCCATTAGGCCCACGCTGGCATAAGGCTGGCCTTTCCAATCAGGACCTTATGGTCGATCATTGGGCGAAGGGCCTCTCGGCCCGTACCCCGTCGACGGCATCTTTAAAGGACCAGGCCCGGCCATGGCGGCTGCCTCCGGCTTTCGCAACGTCCTGCGCGCGCTTCGGCATCCCAACTACGGGATTTACACCGCCGGTAGTTCGGTGTCGCTGATCGGCACTTGGATGCAGCGCATCGCGGTCGGCTGGCTGGCCTGGGAGCTCACCGGCTCGGGCGCTTGGCTCGGGGCGGTGGCCTTCGCCGATCTTTTTCCGACGGTGCTGATCGGCCCCTTGGCGGGCGCGGCGGCGGACCGTTGGAACCGCCTGCGGGTGATCAAGGTGAGCCAGTGCCTGGCCTGCTGTCAGTCGGTGACGCTCTTCGTCCTGACCGCGACCGGCGCCATGACGATCGAGCTTCTGCTGCTGCTGACCCTGGCCTTGGGCGTCATCATCGCCTTCAATCAGCCGGCGCGTCTCGCCTTGATTCCGAACCTGGTGCCGCGCGAGGACCTGCCGGCGGCGGTGGCGATCAACTCGGTGATCTTCAACTCCGCGCGCTTCCTGGGGCCGGCGGTCGCCGGCCTGCTGATCGTCTCCGTCGGCGTGGCCGCGGCCTTCGCCGCCAACGCCCTGACCTTCACGGTCTTCCTCTTCGCCCTCTCGCGCATCCGCCTGCAGGCGCCGGCATCGCCGCCGTCGGATCGCGACCGGCCGCTGTTCGGCGACATCGCCGAGGGCCTGCGCTACGTCGCCGGCCATCCCGGCATCGCGCCTTTGCTCTTGATGATGGTCATCGTCTCGACCTGTGCGCGGCCCTTCGTCGAGCTGCTGCCGGGCTTCGCCGATCGGGTCTTCGGCTCCGGCGCGGACGGCTTGGCGATCATGACCTCGACGGTCGGGCTCGGCGCGGTCGCCGGCGGCCTGTGGCTGGCCCAGCGCGCGGGGGCGCAGGGCCTGACCCGCTTGGTCCTGGCCTCGGGTCTGGTCTTGGGCCTGGCCCTGCTGGGCTTCGTTGCGACGCGCGCGCTCTGGCTCGCGGTGCCGGCGCTGGCGCTCGCCGGCTTCGTTATGGTGGTCGGTGGGGTCGGCACCCAGACCTTGTTGCAGCTCTCGCTCGAGCCCGACATGCGCGGCCGGGTGATGAGCCTCTATGGCCTGATTTTTCGCGGCGCCCCCGCGGTCGGCGCGCTCGCCATGGGTGGCGCCTCGGACTTCGTCGGCCTGCGCCTGCCGCTGGCCGTGGGGGCCGGCCTCACGCTGCTGGCCTGCGCTCTGATCTGGACTCGCCGTCGGCACTTGGCGGCAGCCCTCGAGCGAGAACCGGTCCCGGCCGCCTGATCGTCACCCGCATCCCGAGCCTCAAGACGCCAGCGGCTTGCCGAAGCCGCCGCCGACGGTGACCTGGGAGCCGGCGAGCATCAGCGCACCGAGCGAGGTCTCCTCGCGCATCAGGCGGCGGTCGGCCCGCGGCGATCGGCCGAACAGCTTCTTGTAGGCCCGCGAGAAGACCGAGGGCGAGCTGAAGCCGCAGGCGAGCTCGACCTCCAGGATCGAGAGGTTGGTGCCCATGAGCAGCCGCCGCGCCCGCTGCAGGCGGAGTTTCAGATAGTATCCCATGGGCGTGTCCTGTAGATGGAGCCGGAACAGCCGCTGCATCTGGCGCCGCGAGATCCCGGTCTGCGCCTCGATCTCCTCGACCGAAAGCGGCTCGTCCAGATTGTCCTCCATCACGGCGATCGCCTCGACCAGGCGCGGGTCGTGCAGGCCGAGCGCCGTCTGGGCCGCCGCGCGCTGGTATTCGGAAGCCGGCCGCACGTGACTCTGGATCAGGATGTCGGCGACCCGGGCCGCCAGGTCGCGGCCGGCGTCCTGGGCGATCAGCTCCAGGATCATGTCGAAGGTGGCGAGCCCGCCGGCGCAGGTCACGCGGTCGCGGTCGAAAAGGTAGAGGTCCTCGGTCACCTCGACCTCCGGGAAGGACTCGCGGAACGAGCCGAGGCCCTCCCAATGCACCGTCACGCGGTAGCCGTTGAGCAGCCCGGCCCGGGCGAGCAGGAAGGCGCCGCTGTCGATCGAGCCCAGGCGTGTGCCGTGCCGGGCGAGCCGCCGCAGGGCCTGAAGCAGGCCGCGCCGAGCGTAGCCCTCGGCGTTGATGTCGGCGCAAACGAAGAGCAGTGGGACCCGGCGCACGGCCTTGATCGACTGCTCGGCCGTCACGGTCATGCCGTTGCTGGCCGGCACGCCATCGCCGTCGGCGGAATAGACCCGCCAGCCGTAGATCGGTGCGCCGGCCGCGCGGTTGGCCACGCGCAGGGTCTCGACCGCCAGAAAGAAGGTCAACATGGGAAAGTCGGGTACCAGGAGGAACCCAACTTCATGGCGCGGCGCTGCGCCCTCTGCGGTCATGGCTGTGACATTCTCCCCGCCTTTGCCGTCCCGCTTTCCGCGCGGGATTCGAGGCTGCTTATTATCGGTTGGCGGGAGTCTGCGCTGGCGCGGCGCTGCGCGCAAGTCGCAGAGCATCAAGAAGCTGTCCGCGACCGTCAACTAGCACGGGTCCAAGCAAAGCTTGATCGGGCCGTGCGCTTGGCCTTTGAATGCAGCCGGCGCTCGCATGAGGGGCCGTGATGGGGGAGCGAAGCATGGCGCTGCTGACAACGACGATCGGGGCCTATCCGAAGCCGGCCTGCGTGCCGATTCCCGACTGGTTCCGGGCCAAAGGCGGGCCCGACACCGATCGGCCGACGGCGGGCTACCTGGCAGCCTTGGCCGAGATGGGCGAGGAGGCCGAAGCGCGCTTCGCCGAGGGCACGCGCGAGGTGATCGAGGACCAGGTCGAGGCCGGCATCGATATCCCGACCGACGGCGAGATCCGGCGCGAGAACTACATCCACTACCACTGCCGGCACCTCGAAGGTTTCGACTTCGACCGTCTGACGGCCAAGGAGGTGCGCGGCGGCACCTACAAGGCCGAGCTGCCGTCGATCACCGGCGATGTGGGCGTGCGCGATCACTTCCTGGCGCACGATTGGAGGGTCGCCCAGGGCTTCACCGATCGGCCGGTGAAGATCACCATGCCCGGTCCCATGACCATCACCGACACCACGGCCAACCTGCATTACGACGACGAGCGGGCGCTCGGCGCCGATCTGGCTGAAGCGTTGAACGCGGAGATCCGCGACCTGGCGGCGGCCGGCTGCACCTGGATCCAGATCGACGAGCCGGTCTTCGCGCGCAAGCCGCGGGCCGCCCTGGACTACGGCATCGAGAACCTGAACCGCTGCTTCGCGGACGTGCCGGCCGGCGTCACGCGGGTGATGCACATGTGCTGCGGCTATCCCGACCGCCTCGACCGCGAGGACTACCCCAAGGCCGAGCGCGAGGCCTATGGCCAGCTCGCCGCCGCGGTGGACCAGGCCGATCTCGACGCGGTCTCGCTGGAGGACGCCCACCGCCACAACGACCTCTCCCTGCTCGAGCGCTTCGCCGACAAGAGTGTGATTCTAGGCGTGGTCGCCATCGCCAAGAGCCGGGTGGAGCCGGTCGAGGAGATCCGAAGCCGCCTCACCGCCGCCCTCGACCACATCGACGCCGAACGCCTGATCGCCGCGCCCGACTGCGGGCTCGGGCTTTTGGGGCGTAACCTGGCGCGGCAGAAGCTCCAGAACCTCTGCGAAGCGGCGCGGGCGGTTTAGGTTTGAAAGGCCTTCTCGCTCACTGGTCGGTCTGTGCTAGGCTAGCAGCGTGACCACGACACTCGATAAGGCGTTCCTCTCGATCCGGGCACTTCCCGCGGATGTTCAGGATGAGGTGGCGAGGCAGCTCCTCGACTATGCGTCCAAGTGGCAGGCGCTGAAGGACGGTATCGATGAGGCCACCAACGAGCTCAAACGCGGTGAAGGCGTCGATGTCAAAGACCTTGACGCGTTCCTAGACGACCTCACCGAAAGCGATGGTCGCACCTAAGCGGCTCATCGTCGCGCCATCAGCCTATCGGGATCTCAAAGAAATCTGGAAGCATGTCGCGACCGACAACCCCGTTGCTGCGCGCGCCCAGGTCAAGCGGATCCTCATGCAAGCGGACATGCTCCGCGACTTCCCTGAGATGGGCTTGGATCGATCATTGCTCGCTCCTTCGCTAAGGTCGGTTGTCGTCCGACCTTATGTCGTCTTCTACTATTCGCGTGAAGAGCGCATCGAAATCGTGCGCGTTTTTCACGGACGCCAGGACATCCGTAATTATGGGGACAGTATACTATTTTCTTCCCTCAATCAAGCCTTGCTAGGGTCAATCTCTAGAAGAAAATAGTATACTGTCCCCGGATTACTAACCCGCTTCCTTCAGGTGCTCCTGCAGGCGGGGCATGAGCTCGACCAGGTTGCAGGGGCGGTGGCGCGAGTCGAGCTGGTGGCGCAGGATCTGCTGCCAGCCGTCGCGGCAGGCGCCGGGCGAGCCGGGCAGGGCGAAGAGGTAGGTGTTGCCGGCGACGCCGCCGATCGCGCGGCTCTGCATGGTCGAGGTGCCGACCTGCTGGAAGCTGATCCAGCGGAACAGCTCGCCGAAGCCCTCGATCTCCTTGTCCATGACCTGCTTGAAGGCCTCGGGCGTGACGTCGCGTCCGGTCACGCCGGTGCCCCCGGTGGTGATCACGACATCGATCTTGGAGTCGTCGGCATAGGCCTTGAGCTTGGCGGCGATGCCGTCGACCTCGTCGCGGATGATCTCGCGGCTGACGACCGAATGGCCATCCTCGGTGATCATTTCCTCCAAGCGCTGCCCGGACTTGTCCTCTTTCAGGCTGCGGGTATCGGAGATCGTGAGGACGGCGACGTTGACCGGAAGGAAGGGCCGGGACTCGTCAATTCGTGACATTCTGCTTCTGCACCAGCAAGCCGTGGGAGCGGTCCAGGGGCTCGTAGCGCGGCCAGTCCCCCGCCGCGATGGCATCGAGCGAAGGCGTCGGCTGGCCGAGGCGGGCCCGGTATATCCATAAGTTGGTCAGCACGCGCTCGATAAACAAGCGGGTCTCGAGCGAGGGGAGAGTCTCGATGAACAACAGGGGGTCGCGCGCGCCGCCCATCTTGCGGCGCCACTTGCCGAGGTTGCCCGGGCCGCCGTTGTAAGCCGCGGCCAGGCGGAAGAGGTCGCCGTCGACCTGCTTGTGGCCGAGGAGATGGGCGATATAGCGCTGCCCGAGATCCATGTTGAGCGCGGGCTGGAGCAGCTTGAACTTCTCCTTGCCGACGAAGTCCCGCTCGGCGACGAAGCCGGCGGTGCGCGGCATGAGCTGCATGAGCCCATAGGCCCCGTCGACGCTCATCGCGCGCGTGTCGAAGCGCGATTCCTTGCGCATGAGGGCGAAGATCAGGGCGCGGTCGACGTCGAAGCCGCTCTCCGGCTCCCAGGGCGGCAGCGGATAGAGCGCCCGGTCGAGGCCGTTGGTCACCTTGAGGCGCTCGACGTTCACCAGGCGCGAGGCCAGGCGCAGCGACAGCGCCGGCAGCTCCGCGAACTCGGCGACGGCGAGCAAGGCCTCGGCGACCTCCCGCTTGGACCAGCCGCCCAGACGCAACAGCTCGAGGCCCGCGCGCTCGCGCTCGCCGGCCTGCAGCAGCGCGAAGGCGCGGCGGCCCTCCGGCGCGCGAAAGAGCACCTCGACGAGTCCGGGTGTCAGGCGATGGGCCCGGAAGTCGAAGGGCAGGGCGAAGCCGAGGCTGCGCCGCGCCAGGAGGCCGTAGAAAGTATGCGGATAGCCCGCCGCCCGCGTGAGCCAGATCTCGCGCGCCTCGTCGTCGCCGATGGTTCCGAAGGCCCGAGCCGCCCAATAGGCGCCGCCGGCCGCGTTCCAGGAGGAGACCCGATCCGATTTCGCGAGTTGGCTGAAATGGGCTGCGGCCCGCGCGATGTCGCCGAGCTGCCAGGCCGCCAGGCCGGCGGTCCAATGCGCGATCGGCACCAGATGACCGGAGCGGTCGGCGACTTCGCCCGCGATCTCGTAGGCGCGCGCGGTCTTGCCCTGATAGAGCCAGCCGGCGGCGATCTGGGCGTGGCCCTGATCGATCTCGACCGGGTCGAGCAGCTTCCGTGCTGCCGCGCTTTCGAGATAGGCCTTGGTCGCGGTGAAACGGCGGTCCCAGACGCCGTCGCGAATCCGCTCCTTGGCCTTCGCCACGCGCGCCAGCTCCGCCTCGTCGCGCTTGCGCGGCGAACGATAGGTCGCGATGGCCCGAGTCGCCGGTGCGGTCAGGCTGGCCCTGCTCGGTTTCGGCTCGGGCGGGGCCGCCGCGCTCTCGGGCTTGCGCTTGAGGGCCAGGCGGTGAATCCGGTAGGCCTCGGGGTGGTCGGCATAGTCGGCCAGCCAGTCGCGCAGCTCGCCGTAGCGCGAGCGGTAGGCGATCGGGTGAAGGTAGCGCTGGGCCAGGACATGGCCGAGCAGCAGACGGTCCTCGAGCAGCTCGATCAGGCTGTCGGCCCGGGCCATCTCGCCGCGCTGCTGTGACGCGAAGATCCGCCGATAGAGCTCCGCATCCTGCCAACTCAAAACGGCCGGCAGGCCATTGGCCTCCAAATCGACATCGCCCGGCAGGGCCGCGGTCTTGGCATTGCGGGCGTCCGGCTCGGCCGCGGCGGGCCTACCTGATCCCTGCCAGATCGCCACCATGCCCAGGCATAGGATGGCGAGCACCCAGTTTTTCGACCGAATCACCGAATCGCCCCTTGTAGACGGGCCGCAACCTAGTCGAAGGCAGGGGGGGCATCAAGGACGGCTATTGTGGCAAATTTGGGCCTCTTTTTTGCCACAGGTTCACAAGATCCAGCGCGGCCGGGTCAGCTCGCCTCCGATCCGATCAGCGGGTCCTGGCCCGTCTCCAGAACCCGCTTGAAGGACAAAAAATCCTGCCAGGCCAGGCGCTTCTGGGCCGGCTGGCGGAGCAGATAGGCCGGGTGCAGGGTGGCGAGCGCCGGGATCGGCCTGGGCAGTCCCGGAGTCTGGTAGTGGTACCACTGGCCGCGCAGCCTGAGGATGCCCTCCTTGCGGCCGAGCAGGGTCTTGGCCGAGATCCCCCCGACGAACATCAGATAGGCCGGATCGACGAGGTCGATGTGGCGCTCGACGAAGGGCAGGCAGGCGGCGATCTCGGCGGGCGTCGGGGTGCGGTTGCCCGGCGGCCGCCAGAACAGAATGTTCGAGATGTAGACGCTGCTGCGGTCGAGGCCGATGAAGGAGAGCATACGATCCATGAAGCGGCCCGCCGGACCGACGAAAGGCAGGCCCTGGCGGTCCTCTTCGGCGCCCGGTGCCTCGCCGAGGATCATGATCTTGGCCTCGGGATTGCCGTCGGCGAAGCAAAGGTTACTGGCCGTGGCCTTGAGGGCGCAGCCGTCGAAGGCCGCGAGCGCGGCCTTGAGCTCTTCCAGATTCTGCGCCGCCGCGGCGGCCTCGCGCGCCGAGGCCACGACGTTCTGGCTCGAGGCAAGGGGAGCAGAGATCGGCGGCCGCGGCATCGGCCGGTGCTGCGCCCGTGCCGGCGCCTCCTGGCGCGGCGAAGGTCCGGGCCGAGGCGTCGGCGGCTGCTTTTCGATTTCCTGCGCCGAAAGCCTGTCTTGCGGCTGCTCGCCGATCGCCTCGTCCGCGCCGGCCTCCACGAGCCAGCGCAGCGCGGCGAGGTCCTGCTCCCGATCGTCCTGCATGGCCCCACGCTAGCACCGCCGGCGGGAGCCGCCCATGGCTTTGACGCCCCGCCTCGGCAAGGTGCCGCAAGCGTGGCCTTGCCTCGGGCCGCCGACTATGCCCAATGTCGAAAGAGGGTGTCGTCCCCTGTCAAGAAGAACGGCTGGGCCGCGCACAGTTTCGGCGGCGGAGAGGCGAGCGGAGAGAGGTGATGGAACGGGAATACATGGACTACGACGTGGTGATTGTCGGCGCCGGGCCCGCGGGCCTGTCGGCGGCGATCCGTCTGCGTCAGCTCAGCGCCGAGAGCGGGCACGAGATTTCCGTCTGCGTGCTGGAGAAGGGCTCGGAGGTCGGCGCACACATTCTCTCCGGGGCCGTCCTGGAGCCGCGGGCGCTGAACGAGCTGCTGCCCGACTGGAAGGACCTAGGTGCGCCGCTCAACGCCCCGGTGGGCGAAGAGCG
>JAKSDN010000033.1 GCA_022360075.1 Kiloniellales bacterium
CCCGACAGACTCAGATCGAGATCACCATGTCCATCGGCGCGGCGCCCCTGGTGCAGCGTGGCTTAGGCGTGGCGCTGGTCGACGGTCTCGTGCCCTGGGAGAATTTCGGCAACCTCGTGGTGCGCCCCTTCGTCCCCCGCGCCGCCATGGACATTGTGGTGGGGACCAGCACCGTCCTGCCCAAGTCGCGATTTGTGCATGAGTTCGGGCGCGATCTCGAAGCGGCCGTGGCCGATCTCGAGCGATGAGGCGCCAGGCGATCTTAGAGTCTGACTCGAAAAGAATCCGGTGAGATCAAAGAGTTGCTACACCTCGCTTGTCATCACCGGGCTTGATCCGGTGATCCAGTGTGGCGCCTGGGTCAAGCGATCCCTGGATTGCCGGATCAAGTCCGGCAGTGACAAGTGAGGAGGGATCTCTCTCCAAGCTCTGGTTCCAAAAACGAATCTCTTACGGTAAGGCTCTCAGTGGGCGGTATCGATCAGCACGCTCTTCTTGCGCAGGTTCGCTTCGAAGGCATCGCGGCCCAGGTCTTTGCCGATGCCGGAGCGCTTGTAGCCGCCGGTCGGGATAGCGAAATCCTCGCTTCGCCCATAACGATTGATCCACACCGTGCCAACCTCCAGGCGACGGATGGCGCGCAACGCCCGATTCAGGTCGTTGGTATAGAGCCCTGCGGCAAGGCCATAGACCGGATGGTCCGCCAGCGCGAGGCCCTCTTCCTCGTCCTCGAAGCTCTGCACTGTCAGAACCGGCCCAAAGACCTCCTCGCGGACGGCGTCCATCTCGCCGGTGACACCGGCCAGTATCGTCGGCGCATAGAAGGCGCCGTCTCCTAGCGCGGCAAGGGCACGGCCGCCGATCAGCAACTCGGCGCCTTGCGCAACGCTGCTTTGTACCAGCTTGTCGACTCGGTCGAATTGCTTGCTTGAGATTATGGGAGAGAAGCCGGTCGTCTCTTGCCATGTCGGCCCGGCGGTGACCTGCGACATGAGTGCGGTCGTGCGCTCGAGCAGCTCGTCTTGCAAACGGCGATGAACGATCAGGCGCGAGCCCGACACGCAGACTTGGCCCGCGTTGCCGAGAATCCCGCGCGCGACGCAGCGTGCGGCCAGCTCGGCGTCCGCATCCTCGAACACGAATTGCGGGCTCTTGCCGCCGAGCTCGAGCGTCACCGGCTTGATGCCGCTCGCGGCGCTCGCCGTCATAATGGCAGCCCCTGTCGCGGTCGAGCCGGTGAAGGTGATCCTGGCCACGTCCGGGTGGCGGCAGAGTGCGTCCCCGGTCGTCGGCCCATCACCTTGAACGACATTGAAGAGCCCCGCCGGCATGCCGGCCTCGACGGCCAGCTTC
>JAKSDN010001155.1 GCA_022360075.1 Kiloniellales bacterium
CCTTGGGCACGGCCGAGCCGTTGAGCGAAATCAGATAGCTGCCGTCGAGCGGCACGCCGAGCTGGGCCATCACCTGCTGCGGCGTCGCGTCGTCCGGGACCTCGATCTCGGCGCGGTTGTTCTCGCTGCCGGCCGGCAGGTACTTGCCGAGCAGCCCGCCGGTGCGCACGGTGATCTTCATGCCGCTAGTCCCTTCGTGCGTTCCAGATAGGCGTGCATGACCTGGTGCGGATCCTCGAGCAACCGGTCCTTCCACGCACCCAGGGGCACGCCGGTCTGGACCAGCCCACGGATCACGCCGACGTGCTGCGTGAGGCCGAGGGCAAGAGCACCGACGAGCTTGTCGCCGTCGAATTCCAGGCGCAGATACTTCGAGCCCTCAGGGTCGGAGGCCACGCTGCGCTCACCGCCCTCGACGCCGGACCAAAGGCCGAAGGAGCTGGAGACCAGGCCGAGGGTGTTGAGCACGTTCATGGACAGGCTGCCGCGATAGTGCGAGGCGCGGCCGGCCATGTTGAGCGCGGCGATGCGGCCATGCTCGCTCGCGGTCGGCTGAATCGCGTGGACCGCCGTCTCGCCGGTCGACACGTCCGGGCCCTGGGCCACGTCGCCCGCCGCGAAGATGTCTTCGACCGAGGTCTTGAGCTGATGGTCGACGATGATGCCGAACTCGGACTCGATGCCGCTGCCGTCGAGGAAGTCGATGTTCGGCGCCACGCCGGTCGCGCAGACCACGAGATCGGCCTCCAGCGATCCGCCGGCGCCGAGATCGAGCCGGAGCGCGTCGCCCTGCCGCTCGACCGCCTTGACCGCGGTGCCGGTCAGCACCTTGACGCCCTTGCCTTCGCACCAGCTCTTGATGATCTCGCCGCCGACGTCGTCCATCATGCGCGCGAGCATGCGGTCTGCCATCTCGACGACGGTGAGCTCGACCTTGCGCGCCGCCAGCGCTTCCAGAACGATGCAGCCGATGAAGCCGGCGCCCATTAGCACCACGCGCGCGCCCGGCTTGGTGCCGGCGACGATCCGGCGCGCATCGGCCAAGGTCCAGCAGGACTCGATGCCCGGCAGGTCCATGCCCGGTATCGGCGGCCGGGTCGTATGCGAGCCGGTGGCGATCAGCAGGCGGTCGTAGGCCAAGCTTTCGCCGCCCTTGAGTTGGACCCGATGATCGGCGGGCGACAGGCCGACCGCGCGATCCTGCTTGAGCGTGATCCCAAGGCCCTCGTAGTGGCCTTGCCCATGGCGCAGATGGGTGCCGGACTCCGGCACGTTCTCGGCCAGCAGGTAGGGAATGGCCATGCGCGAATAGGGCGGCTCGGGCTCGTCGCCGACCAGCGTGATGCGTCCGCTCGGATCGCAGCGCCGCAGGCTCTCGGCCGCGATCACACCGGCCGGGCCGGCGCCGAGAATCACGTAATCCATGGCTTGTTCGTCCCTACCCTGTCAGCTTGCCTGCTTAACGCTCTTGAACGAAGTATGGGCGACTTGGAGGACCTGCGTGCGTCCTTCGAGACGCCCGCTTTGCGGGCTCCTCAGGATGAGGACATTTCTTAGTGCCATCCACGATTTACCTCATCCTGAGGAGCGCCCGTCAGGGCGCGTCTCGAAGGACGCAAGATCGACGTGCAGCGCTCATTCCGCGCCGGCAATTAGCCAGTCTTTGTGATCCTGCCCCCAATCA
>JAKSDN010000673.1 GCA_022360075.1 Kiloniellales bacterium
AGCTTTACGCAGGGCGCCGCCACGGCATCCCCGAAGCTCCGACGGTCGGCCTTCGAACGAGGCCCGGGGCGGCTATCGGAACCAGAGTGCCGTGGCGGGCGTGAAGCTGACGATCATCAGCGTCACGAACATCGCCAGGATGAACCACTTCGCGTAGCCCATGACCTGCTCGATCTTGAGACCGGTGGTCGAGCAGACCGTCAGCAGGACCGAGGCGACGGGCGGGGTCTGCTGGCCGATGCCGAGGTTCAGGCAGACGATGACGCCGAAGTGGACCGGATCCAGGCCCAGGTCCCCGGCCAGCGGCAGCAGCAGCGGCACGACGACGATGATCGCCGCCGAGGCGTGCAGAAACATGCCGAGCAGCAGCAGGAAGAGATTGATCAGCAACAACTCCAAGAAAAACACGTCGGTCACGCCGCCGAGACCGGCGGCGATCTTCTGCGGGAGCTGCTCGTTGGCGAGGAACTGGCCGAGCACGGCGGAGCCGGCGATGATCATCATCACGACCGAGGTCTGGCGCACCGTGGTCACCAGCAACTCGTAAAGCCGGCCCAAACCGAAGTCGCGCTCCAGCAGGCCGCCGAACAGCAGCGCGGCGACCACGCCGACTGCCGCCGCCTCTGTCGGCGTCACCAGCCCGCCGATCAGGCCGCCGACCACGATCACCGGAATCATGAGCGGCAACAGCGCGCGCCAGAACGCACGGCCCAGCCGCTCAACCTCGAAGCTTCGATCGACCGGATGCCCCTCGCGACGGGCGAAGAGGTAGCTCGTCGCCATGAAGGCCAGACCCAGAATTAGCCCGGGGACGATGCCCGCGATGAAAAGCTCCTTGATCGAGGTGTTCGTCGTCACGCCGTAGAGCACCATCGGGATGGAAGGCGGGATGATGATTCCCAGGGTCGCGCTGGTCGCGGTGACGGCGGCGGCGAAGCCGCGCGGATAGCCCTGGCGTTCCATGCTGGGCACGAAGACCTTGCTCATGACCGCCGCATCGGCGACCGCCGAGCCGCTCATCTCGGCCATGAACATGGAGGTCACGACGTTGACGTGGGCGAGCCCGCCGCGCAGCCAGCCGACCAGGGCCGAGGCCAGGTCGATGATGCGCGCGGCGATCGAGGTCGCGCCCATGAGCTCGCCCATGAGAATGAACAGCGGAATCGCCAGCA
>JAKSDN010001312.1 GCA_022360075.1 Kiloniellales bacterium
AGTGGGACCGAGGCTTGGCGCTGCTGGACCGCGCGATCGAGATCAGCCCCGTGCACCCGGGCTGGTTCCGGATGCCGCGGGCCATCCGCAACCTACTCGACGACGATCCCGGAGCGGCGATCTTGGAGCTGAAGAAGAGCCCGATGCCGGGCTTCTTCTGGTGCCACGCCCTGATGGCTTGCTTCCATGCCAGCGCCGGCAGCGACGACGAAGCGGCCGCCGAGGTCGAGGCGCTCCTCACGGTCTTTCCGGACTTCGCTACCCAGGCGGCGAGCCAAACGCGGATCTGGACGGCCAACGAAGAGATCCTGGATAAGCTCGCCGAAGGCTGGCGGAAGGCGGGTCTGGCCGTCGATTGAGCCAGCTCCTTTTTTCGACGACCGGCCTCTTCAGGGCCTTCCAAATTGTCACCCTCGGGCTTGACCCGAGGGTCCATCGAGGTCCGAGACTCGGACCTCGATGGATTGTCGGGTCAAGCCCGGCAATGACATGTAAGGGCGTGGGTAAACGCCCGATTCACTCATCATATCGACGGCGCAGCGTCACAGCCTGGAGGCCTGCACGGCGGTCGGTCCTTCCATGCGGGCGGTCATAGTCTGCAGCTTCTCGAGCAGGCCCTCGAGGCTGCCGGACTGCCGGATCACGGCATCGAACTCGCCGCGGTGGGTCATGATCATGCTCACGCCCTCGACCACCATGTCGTAGACCCGCCAGGAGCCGTTGTCGGGCCGCAGCCGCCAAGCGACGGCGATGGGCGAGCCCTGGGGGCGATGCAGGCGGCTCGACACGAGCATGCCCTTGCGGCCCTCGTCACGCGCCCGGCCGACCTCGAGCGTCTCGCCGGCATAACCTTCCAGACGGCGGCCGTAAGTCGCCAGCACGTAGGCCTTGAAAACGCCGCGATAGCTACGCCGCTGCTCGGGTGTGGCGTTGCGCCAGTGGCGGCCGAGCACCGCGCGGCTGATCAGATCGAGGTCGAAGTAGTCTTCGAGCATTTGGCTCAAGGCGGCGCGTCGCTCGGAACGCAAGAGCGTCGCATCACTCACGACCCGCGTCGCCTGGTCGCCCAGACGCTGCACGAAATCGGCCGGCCGCTCGGCGGCGCGCACGGAGCCGGCGAGCACGAGGCTGAAAACGAGAAAAACGAATAGGCCGTAGATCTGAAAGACGAGACGTTGACTGGTCAGGGCTGGAAAGTCGCTGCGCATATTCTTGCCTCCCGAATGACGCCCCCGATGGCGGACGCGGCGATGGATCCGGCTTCCATGGCGCTAGCGCCTAGCGCCATGGAAGCGTTCGACGGTCTCAACGGCCGCCGTGGTGCGGATGAAAATGCGTGTGGTTGAAGATGAACGCCCGGTTGAAGGCCGAGTTGTCGGTGCCCTTGACGCCGATCTTCTTGGCCTCGACGGCCATGCAGTCGCCGCTGTCGACGGTGGCGGCGGTGGCGTCGTAGTTCACCATCAGGGCGTGGCTGCCGTGGTTGCAGACGCTGTAGTGACCGGCGGTCTGCTTGTGCAGCACGGTCTTCTCCTGGGTGCCGGAGACACTGGCCGAGGCGTGGGGCGTGCCCCAGGAGCGGTAGTCGGCCTGGATGTCCTGCAAGCCGCGGGCGAAGACCGGCGTGCTGGCGGCGATGACGCCGGCGCAGACGGCTGCGGCGATGACGTTGCGGTTCATGATCGATGTCCTTCCATTCCTGAAACGTTTTCTAAAACAGTGTCTTCCCAGGGATCACAGCGTTGCGGAGCCGTTGCTCGGGTTCCGTCGGGCTTGCCATCGAAATCTGGACCGCCCTGGGACAGGCGTAAGGTGGCTTTCGAGGCCTTGCATCTGAAGTGTGTAACCGTGACTCACGACCGAAGATTCAGACCTAAGACCCCGACTTTTCTTCACTTTTCTCCTTGTTCTCCTGCGGCGGGTCCATCGGCTCCAGACTGAGGTAGCCGAGCCCGGCGGCCAGGCCGAGGCCCTCGCTGTGGGAGACCGCGGGCTTCAGGCCGATGCTGTCGTCGCTGCCGCCGACCAGCAGCGCCGCACCGGCGCCGAGGCCGGCCGTCACCCCGGCCTTGGCCCCGGCATAGCCGCCGGCGAGTTGATGCGTGCCGGGTTGGAAATGGCTGGCGATGACGGTGAAGATGACGGTCTCGTCCTGCGCGACATGCAGGTCGATTCCCACGCCGATCCCGGTCTCGCCCTTGTAGTGCTCGACCGTCCCGTCGGCGTCCTTGAAGACGCATTCGATGTCGGCGCTCGAATGCACCAACAGATTGAGCCGCGAGCCGGGCACGGTGTTGCAAGTCAAAACGCCCACTTCGGCGCCGGACTCGTCGCCGGCGATAGCGGTCGGCGGGGCCTGCGTGAGCGAGGCCGCGAGGACGGCGCTCGACAAGAGCGACGCGCGGACGGATTTCATGACGATAGACATAGAACGCTCCCTCTCTGGTTAGGGTTCCCGTTGAACGGACGTGGGCAAGGCTTGGCGCCCACAAGCTCGAACGGCCTAACAGTGGGAACGGGGTCTCGGCGTTATAAGTGAGTCACGGTGAGGTCCCGCGGCGGTAACTGCGACCGCATGCAGGTTCTCGAAGCGGCCCGCGCGTACGCCGGCGTCGATTTACTCGCCCAACGTCGGAAGCAAAGCCGGCCTCGGCCAGGCTGGCCCGCGGTCAATCCTCGATCGGCAGCGCGTTGCAGGCGCCGAGGCCGACGAGTCCGACAAGAACGGGGTAGCGGCGCATGATCGTCAGCCCACCCGGCACTCAGAAGCTCTCCCAGTCCGTGTTGGCCGCGAAGGCGGCGGCGGCGCGAATGGCG
>JAKSDN010000374.1 GCA_022360075.1 Kiloniellales bacterium
CAGGGTCGCGACCGACTGGCCGAGAAAGCTCAAGAGCTCTGTGGCCTGGCCGGGATGGAAGAACTCGGCCTGGCGCGAGCCGAGCGCCAGCATGGCCATCGGCGTGTGGCGGCTGATGTCGAGACGGATCAGCGCGTCGGAGGCGACCAGCCCGGCGCCCGCTCCGAAGATCATGGGATCGCCGTCGACCTCCGGCCGCAGCAGGATCTTGCGGTTGCGGCCCATGACCGCGTCGACGCTGTCCGGCTCGAGCTGGCGCAGTCCACCGAGCCGGACCGGCGGCAGCTCGTAGTCGGTGCGCTCGACGCCGAGGATGACCACGTCGAGGTCCATCATGACCGCCATGTCCACGGTCACGACTTCGATGAGCTGCTCGAAGGACTCCGCGCGCATGAGGGCCAGCACCGCCTCGTGCACGCGGGACTGGGCCGCCATGTTGCTGCGTCCGGTCAGGACCAGTTCGTCGCGGGCGCGGGTGATGTCGGCGACGTCGCCGCGCAGGCGTTCGACCATGGCCTGCTGGAAGTCGATTACCCCGGTGCCGTTGACCCGGCCCGGCGCGTCGAGCACCGACAACAGCTCGGGCCGCCGGCAGAGGAAGTCGGGGTTGTCGCGCAGGTAGCGCTCGACCTGGTCGGCGCGGGACGGGCCTCGCCCGGCCGCGCCGCTGCCCGCGGACTTGGCGCGCTCTTCTTTTCGGCGACCCTCAGGCGCGGCGTCGCGCTGCGATCTCGTCATCGCTTCGGTCCCCGGTGTTGGCTGGTTCGGCGCCCGCCCGGCCGAGGATCGACTGGCCGGTCTTGGCCCAGTCGGCCAGGAAGCTCTCGAGCCCCTTGTCGGTCAGCGGATGGCGGAACATGGCGCGGAGCACGTTCGGCGGCAGCGTGGCGACATCGGCGCCCAGCTTGGCGGCCTCGATGACGTGCATCGGATGGCGTATGGAGGCGACCAGCACTTCGGTGGTGAAGTCCGGATAGGCGTCGTAGATCTCCACGATGTCGGCGATCAGGCCCAGGCCGTCGGCGGCGATGTCGTCGAGCCGGCCGACGAAGGGCGAGATGTAGCTCGCGCCGGCCTTGGCGGCCAAGATCGCCTGCGCCGCCGAGAAACAGAGGGTCACGTTGACCCGGATGTCCTCGTCGGCGAAGGTCCGGCAGGCCTTGAGGCCGTCGGGCGTCAGCGGCACCTTGACCACGATGTTCTCGGCCACGGCGGCGAGCGCCCGGCCCTCGGCCAGAATCGGCTCGACTTCCGTGGCGGCGACCTCGGCGCTCACCGGCCCCGGCACAAGATCGCAGATCTCGGCCAGCACCTCGAAGAAGTCGCGACCGCTCTTGGCCACCAGCGAGGGATTGGTGGTGATGCCGTCGACCAGACCGGTCGCCGCGAGATCGCGGATCTCGACCACGTCGGCGGTATCGATGAAGAACTGCATGCTCTCTACCTCTAGCCCTGGATCCCCAGGCTCTCGTGGTCCACAAGGCCCCGTCCTGGGGCCGCTCCCGTCCCTCGTCCTCTCGACCCGCCGGGCATGGCGACCCGGCGCGGCCTCGACTAGAGTTTAGCCGATGCCCAACCGCCATGCTAGCACAGCCCGCGCCGGCCAAGGCCGCGGCGCGTTACCGTTTCCGGACGGGAACGGGTCCGATGCACGCGATCGGGGATTCGAGGAAGCGCCCGACCCGGATCCCGGGCGCGTGTCCGTGCTGCTGCCGCTGCCGCTGCGCGGCGCTTACGATTACGCCCTGCCACCGGGCCTTCGGCTGGCGCCGGGCGATATCGTGCGCGTGCCCCTGGCCGGCCGCGAGCTGGATGGCGTGGTCTGGGACGAGTCCGGCGCCGGCCAACCCGTGGCGGCCGCGCGCCTGAAAGCGGTGATCGCGCGCCACGACGTGCCGCCCCTGACGGAGACTCACCGGCGCTTCATCGACTGGGTCGCCGCCTATTGCCTGACGGCGCCGGGTGCGGTCCTGCGCATGACCCTAAGCTCCAGGGGGGCCTTGGCGCCGCCCAAGCCGACGACCGCCTATCGCCTGCGCCTCTCGACGCAAGCCGCCGACGAGGCCGGTCTGCGCCTGACCGCGGCGCGACGGCGCGTGCTGGCCGTCGCCGAGGACGGGCCGGCCCTGCCGGCCAGCGATCTCGCCCGTGCCGCCGGGGTCAGCCCGGCGGTGGTCAAGGGCTTGGTCACGGCCGGCGCCATGGAGGCGGTGCTGCTGCCGCCGGGGCCGGGCTTCGCCGCGCCGGATTGGCGCCGGCCGGGCCCGCAGCTCACGGCAGCGCAGGAAAGCGCCGCCGCCGCCTTGCGCGACCGCCTGCGAGCGCCCGGCGCGGGTTTCTCCGTGACGCTTCTGGACGGCGTGACCGGGGCCGGCAAGACCGAGGTCTATCTGGAGGCCGTCGCGGCCGCGCTTGCTGACGGTCGCCAGGTTCTCGTGTTGCTGCCCGAGATCGCGCTCACTGCCCAGTGGCTGGACCGCTTTCGGCGCCGATTCGGCGTTGCGCCGGCCGAGTGGCACTCGGATCTGGGCAGCCGCCAGCGCCGGGCCACTTGGCGCGCCGTCGCCCAGGCCGAGGCACGGGTCGTGGTCGGGGCCCGCTCGGCCCTGTTCCTGCCCTTTCGGGACCTCGGCCTGATCGTCGTCGACGAGGAGCACGAGCCGGCTTTCAAGCAGGAGGACGGCGTGCTCTATCACGCCCGGGACATGGCGGTGGTCCGCGCGCGGCTGGGAGGCCTTCCGATCGTGCTCGCCTCGGCGACGCCGTCGTTGGAGACCATGCAGAACGTCGCCGCGGGCCGCTATCGGCAGCTGCACCTG
>JAKSDN010001281.1 GCA_022360075.1 Kiloniellales bacterium
ACTCGAAGTCATCCTGACGACGCTCCACTCCGGCGCCAAGTTCTCCGACAAGGCCTATGCCACCTCCGGCGGGCTGCACGGCGTGGGCCTTTCGGTGGTCAATGCCCTGTCGGAGGCTCTGACCATCGAAGTCGCCCGCGAGCGCAGGCTCTGGCGGCAGAGCTACGAGCGCGGCCGGCCCAAGGCAAAGCTCAAGGATGTCGGCAAGGCGCCGAACCGGCGCGGGACGACCATCCAGTTCCGCCCCGACGGCAAGATTTTCGGGGCGACGCGCTTTCGCCCCGACCGGCTCTATCGCATGGCCCGCTCCAAGGCCTATCTCTACCGCGGGGTGGAGATCCGCTGGAGCTGCGAGCCCGAGCTGCTCGGCGACGACGGCACGGTGCCGCAGAAAGAAACGCTCCACTTTCCAGGCGGTTTGCGGGATTTCCTCGCAGCCCATCTGAACGGCCGGAAAACCCTGACCCCCGAGCCCTTCGCCGGCGAAGCCCGCTTTCCCGACGAGGCCGGCCGGGTCGAATGGGCCGTGAGCTGGCCGTCCGACGAGACCGGCTTCACCAGCTTTTACTGCAACACCGTGCCGACACCCCAGGGCGGCAGCCACGAGCAGGGCTTGCGCAGCGGCCTGTCGCGCAGCCTCAAGGCTTACGGCGAACTGGTCGGCAACCGCAAGAAAGCTTCCCAGATTACCGCGGACGACATCCTCGGCGGCGCCTGCGCCTTGCTCTCGGTCTTCATCCGCGACCCGCAGTTCCAGGGCCAGACTAAGGAGCGACTGTCGCATCCCGAGGCCGCGCGGCTGGTCGAGGCGAGCATCAAGGATCACTTCGACCATTGGCTTTCCGGCCATCCCGAGCGGGCCCGCACACTGCTGGAACGGATCATCGAACGGGCCGAGGAACGGCTTCGCAAACGCCAGGAGCGCGAGCTCAACCGCAAGTCCGCGACACGCAAGCTGCGCTTGCCCGGCAAGCTCGCCGACTGCTCGCGGAGCCGGTCCGAGGGCACGGAGATCTTCCTGGTCGAGGGCGACTCGGCCGGCGGCTCGGCCAAGCAGGCGCGCAACAGGGAAACCCAGGCGATCCTGCCGCTACGCGGCAAGATCCTGAACGTGGCCAGCGCCTCGACCGACCGCCTGAAGGCCAACCAGGAGGTCATGGACATCGTCCAGGCGTTGGGCTGCGGGACCCGGGGCCAGTTCGACCCTGACAAGTTGCGCTACGAGCGGGTCATCATCATGACCGACGCCGACGTTGACGGCGCCCATATCGCCTCGCTGCTGATGACCTTCTTCTATCGCGAGATGCCGGGCCTGATCGAAAGCGGCCGGCTCTATCTGGCGCAGCCGCCGCTCTACCGCCTGACCCAGGGCAGCCAATCGATCTACGCCCGCGACGACGCCCACAAGGAGGCTCTCCTGGCCGAGCACTTCACCGGCCGGGGCAAGGTAGAGGTGAGCCGCTTCAAGGGTTTGGGGGAGATGCCGCCCAAGCAACTCAAAGAAACGACGATGGCGCCCGAAGAGCGCACGCTGCTGCGTGTGATGGTCGTCGAGCACGAGGATCCGAACCCCCGACAGGAGCAGAAGCGCACCGCGGATCTCGTCGAACGTCTGATGGGCCGCAAGGCCGAGCTGCGCTTCGCCTTCATCCAGGAAAACGCTCGGTTCGTCGAGTCCGACGATTTGGATGTTTAGGGCGGAGTTCGTGTGCGTCGGCACGGCGCTCCCCCAACCGCGGAGATACATGCCAAGACCCACCCCATTCGACCGAGAGTCCATCGAGGCGGCCTTTGTGCGCATAGGTCAAAGGGCGCTGGAAGCGGGCAAGGTCGTCGAGATCACTGTCTACGGCGGCTCTGCCTTGGTCCTCACGTTCAACGCAAGGCCTGCAACGCGGGACGTTGACGCCGTTTTTGAAGCCGATCGAGCCTTTCTCAGAGATCTGGCCAAGCAGATCGCGGTCGAAAACGGCTGGGACGAGGGCTGGCTCAACGATGGCGTCAAGGGCTTCCTCAGCCACGCGGATCGAGAATCTGATTCGCGCCGACTATTCCGAAGCTACCCAACGGAAGAGGGAGCCGGGCTTCGCGTATTTGTGGCTACGCCGGCCTATCTCTTTGCAATGAAATGCATTGCTATGCGCATCAGCGGTGTCGAGGAAAGCCGCGATGTTGAAGACATCAAGCTCTTGGCAGCAGAAATTGGTGTCAGAACTCTCGACGACGCCATTGCCATCGTGGAGAACTTCTATCCTGCCGATCGCATCCCGCCCAGAACGCGCTTCGGGCTGGAGGAAATAGTCGATAAGATTGGAGATACTTCGCCGTCGTAAGAGGTTCCGAGGTGCGCATGGGAGTGCCCGCCAGGCCAAACTCTCTGTTTTCCGTCAGCACGCGTGCGCACAGGGGTGATCAGAAATTCGACTCTGCTCTCCTAGAATTTCTCGACTTCTTTTACGAGAACCCGATGAGCCGTCAGGGCTCTATCGCCGAGCGTCCGGACCCGGTCGGCAGGGTAGAAGACGCCTATCTCGCCGCGGTGGCAGAACACCTAGCCTTGAGCTTTGGGCTCCCGGTCCCGTCTTGGACCGAAGAATCCCACCGTTTCCTGGAGACTCCGTTCTTCGCCGGCGGTCTCGAATCCCTCAAGGCCACGCTACTCGTCGAGAGCCCCACGGCCTTTCGACGCCGCCTCCTTTTTGTCAGCGCGAACGCCCTTTCCAGGCCGCGGCATACGGCAGCCTGATTGACCTAAGTTGCCTCCAGCCACCCCACCAAAGCAACGTTGACCCGCTCGGGCTGCTCCAGCGGTGAGAGGTGCCCGCAGTCATCGATGACCTCCAGGCGGGCGTCGCGGATGCCGGCCGCCATCGCGCGATGGCCTTCGACCGGCGTCAAGACGTCCTCGCGGCCGCACAGAACCAGCGTCGGGCAGCGGATCGCCGCCAGCGTCGGGCGGCTGTCCGGCCGGGCCATGATCGCCTTCTGCTGGCGGATGAAGGCATCCTTGCCGACCCGTTCGGCCATGGCGCGCACCGTTCCGACGATCACGGCGTCCGCTAAGTGCGCCTCGTGCAGGAACAGCGGCAGAAGCCGGGGCGTCACCCCCTTGAACTGGCCGCGCTCGGCCAAGGCCACCAGATCCCGGCGTCTTGCGGTCTCTTCGGCCGAATCGGGGGTGGCGCGCGTGTTCAGCAGGGCGAGCTTCGTCACCCGCTCGGGCGCCTGCCGCAGGATCTCCAAGGCCACGTAGCCGCCCATCGAGAGGCCGGCGAGCGCGAAGCGATCCGGCATGAGCGCCAGGACCGAACGGGCCATGCCCGCCACGGTCTCTTCAGCGGTAAGCTCGGCCACCCGGCAGTCGGCCAGGCCGGCGAGCGTGGCGACCTGCGATTGCCAGAGTGCCGCGTCGCACAGCAGCCCCGGCAATAGGGCCAGGGTCGGCCGGTCCGTCACGGCCGCGCCTCTTGCCCGCCAAAGCACCGGAATTCATCGCCAATCGGCCAATTCATGTCGCCGTCCGAATAAAGTGATTGTCGATCGCAACAAGAAGCTATCGGTAAGAAGGCCTTAACCAAACAGAAAGATTATTGCAGTCAAACAATCTTGGAGAAAACTCTTGATCCAACTGTGCTTTCGATTGACAGGCAGCCTTGACTTCCTATGATCGGCCACCAAATGCCATGGCGCACAGGTCAGGAATAGACCTTATACCCCTTACACTCAGGTGAGCATGAAGTTCGACGATCTTGGACTCAGTCCAGAGGTCCTAAAGGCCATTGGTGATGTCGGCTACGCGACGCCGACACCCATCCAAGAAAAAGCCATCCCCCACGTTCTCATGGGCCGCGACGTGCTCGGCTGCGCCCAGACGGGGACAGGCAAGACCGCTTCCTTCACCCTGCCGATGATCGACATCCTGGCGAGCGGACGCGGCCGGGCACGGATGCCGCGCTCGCTGATCCTCGAGCCGACCCGCGAGCTCGCTCATCAGGTGGCGGAGAGCTTCGAGCGCTACGGCAAGTACAACAAGCTGACGACGGCCCTGCTGATCGGCGGCAGCTCGATGGCCGAGCAGGAGAAACTGCTCGACCG
>JAKSDN010000526.1 GCA_022360075.1 Kiloniellales bacterium
CCCGAGATCGCGACTGCGCTTTTGCAGACCTTGCCTTGGCCCAAATCAATGCGCTGGGGCGCCAGTGGCGCGATGCGCTGGGTCAGGCCGCTGCACAACGTTCTCGCGGTCTTCGACGGCGAGGTCATTGGTGTGGAGACGGACGGGGCCGGTTCATCCGTGTCTGACGGGCCTTTCGACTTCGAAGCGATGACACGCGGGCATCGCTTTCTCGCGCCCGAGCCTTTTGCGGTGACTTCCTTCACCGACTACCGCGACAAGCTGCGCGCGGCCAAGGTGGTTCTCGACCGCGAGGAGCGCAAGCGGATCATCGCCAATGAGGCGGCGGCGCTCTGCGGCGCCGAGGGGCTGAGGCTGAAGGAGGATCCCGGACTTCTGGAGGAGGTGGCGGGGCTGGTCGAATGGCCGGTGGTGCTGATGGGCTCCATCGATGCGGCCTTCATGGCGTTGCCGCCGGAGGTGCTGACGACCGCGATGCGCTCGCACCAGAAGTACTTCTCGACGCTGGACGAGAAGGGCGCCTTGGCGCGCCGCTTCGTGCTGGTCGCGAACATGGAGACGCCCGATGGCGGCGCGACGATCGTCGCCGGCAACGAGCGCGTGCTGCGGGCGCGGCTGGCCGATGCCCAGTTCTTCTGGGACCAGGACCGCAAGCGCTCGCTCGCCAGCCGGGCACCCGCGCTCAAGGACATCGTGTTCCACGCCAAGCTCGGCACGCTCGACGAGAAGGTCGACCGCATGCAGGCGCTGGCCGCAACGCTCGCCAAGGCGGTTCCCGGCGCCGACGTCGACCGGGTACGCTCGGCGGCCCGCCTGGCCAAGGCGGATCTGACCACCGGCATGGTCGGCGAGTTCCCGGAACTGCAGGGCGTGATGGGCCGCTACTACGCCCGGCACGATGGCGAGCACGAGGAGGTGGCCCAAGCCGTCGCCGAGCACTACGCGCCGCTCGGCCCGAACGACCGTTGCCCGAGCGCGCCGGTCTCGATCGCCGTGGCCCTGGCCGACAAGATCGACACATTGGTGGGCTTTTGGGCGATCGACGAGAAGCCGACCGGCTCGAAGGACCCCTATGCCCTGCGCCGCGCCGCGCTCGGTGTGATCCGGCTGATCGTCGAGAACCGCCTGCGCCTGCCGTTGACGCCCATCTTCGCGGCCGCGCAGGAGGGTTACCGCGACCTTTCCGCGCCGCCGGTCGCGGCCTCGCTGCTGGCGTTTTTCGGCGACCGCCTGAAGGTGGCCCTGAAGGATAGGGGCGTACGCCACGACTTGATCACAGCGGTCTTCGCCTTGGGCGGCGAGGACGATTTGGTCCGTCTGCTCGATCGGGTGAGCGCGCTCGAGGCGTTTCTGAGGAGCGACGATGGCGCCAACCTGCTCGTCGCCTATCGGCGCGCCGCCAACATCGTTCGCATCGAAGAGAAGAAAGATAAGGTGGCCTACAGCGGCGAGCCGGCGCGTGAGCGCCTGGGCCAGGAAGAGGAGCGGGTGCTGGTGACGGCCCTGGAGCGGGCGGCGGAGACGGCCGGACCGGCCCTGCGGTCCGAAGACTTCACGGGCGCCATGGCGGCCCTGGCGGCGCTCCGTCAGCCGATCGACAGCTTTTTCGACGAAGTCACGGTCAACACCGATGACACGGACCTGCGCGAGAACCGCCTGCGGCTGCTCAGCCGGATCGGCGCCACGCTGGGTCAGGTGGCCGACTTCTCGCGTATCGAGGGATAGGAAGGAGCCTTCGCGCCATGACCAAGTGGGTCTATGCCTTCGGCGGCGGCAGCGCCGACGGCCGCGCCGAGATGAAGGACCTTTTGGGCGGCAAGGGCGCGAACCTGGCAGAGATGTCGGCGCTCGGCCTGCCTGTGCCGCCGGGCTTTACGATTTCGACCGAGGTCTGCACGCACTTCTACGCCAACGGGCAGAACTACCCCGATGACCTCTCCGATCAGATCGACCAAGCCCTTCTGGCGATCGAGAACCTCGTCGGGGCGCGCTTCGGCGATGAGGAGAACCCACTGCTGGTCTCCGTGCGCTCCGGTGCGCGGGCCTCGATGCCCGGCATGATGGATACGGTCCTCAATCTCGGCCTGAACGACAAGACGGTCCTCGGCCTCGTCCGCCGGTCCGGCGACGAGCGTTTCGCCTACGACAGCTATCGCCGCTTCATTCAGATGTTCGGCGACGTTGTCCTGGGGGTCGACCACCATCATTTCGAGGAGATCCTCGAACTCCACAAGGAAGATACCGGCGCCACGCTCGACACCGAGCTCGCGGCCGAGGACTGGCGCAGCGTCATCACGGCCTACAAGGCGAAGATCGTCGAGCAGACGGGCGAGCCCTTTCCGCAAGATCCCAAGAGCCAGGCCTGGGCGGCGGTCAGCGCCGTGTTCGGCTCCTGGATGAACCAGCGCGCCATCACCTACCGCAAGCTGCACGGCATTCCCGCCGACTGGGGCACGGCGGTCAATGTGCAGGCCATGGTGTTCGGCAACATGGGCGAAGGCTGCGCGACGGGCGTCGCCTTCACCCGGAACCCTTCGACCGGCGAGAACGCCCTGTTCGGCGAGTATCTCGTCAATGCTCAGGGCGAGGACGTGGTGGCCGGCATCCGCACGCCGCAGAACCTGACGCTCAAGGGCAAGGCCGAGAACCACTCGAAGCTGCCGGCCATGGAAGAGGTCATGCCGGAGATGCTGGCGCGGCTCGTGGAGATACGCGACACGCTGGAGCGGCACTATCGCGACATGCAGGACATCGAGTTCACCGTCCAGAACGGCGAGCTCTACATGCTGCAGACGAGAACCGGCAAGCGCACCGCTTCGGCCGCGCTGAGGATCGCGGCCGACATGGTCGAGCAGGGCCTGATCACCAAGGCCGAGGCGGTCCAGCGCATCGACCCGGCCTCGCTCGATCAGCTCTTGCATCCGACCCTCGACCCCGGCGCCGAGCGCAAGATCATCGGGCGCGGGCTGCCGGCCTCGCCGGGCGCGGCCTCGGGGCGGGTCGTGTTCACGGCCGACGAGGCCGAGGACCGGGCCGCCGAGGGCGAGGCCGTCGTGCTCTGCCGGGTCGAGACCTCGCCGGAGGACATTCACGGCATGCACGCCGCCAAGGGCATTCTCACCACGCGCGGCGGCATGACGAGCCACGCCGCGGTCGTCGCGCGCGGCATGGGGCGGCCTTGCGTCTCCGGCGCCGCGGAGCTGCGCATCGACTACAAGCTGAAGGTCCTGCGGGTCCGGGATCTCGAGCTGAAGGACGGCGACCTTGTGACCATCGACGGCACGACGGGCGAGGTCATGCAGGGCGAGGTGCCGACGATCCAGCCCCAGCTTTCCGGCGACTTCGCCACCCTGATGGGCTGGGCGGACGAGATCCGCAAGATGAAGGTGCGGGCCAACGCCGATACGCCCGAGGACTGCCGGACCGCGCTGAGCTTCGGAGCCGAAGGCGTCGGGCTTTGCCGGACCGAGCACATGTTCTTCGACGCCGGGCGGATCATCGCCGTGCGGCGCATGATCCTCGCCAACACGGCCGAGCAGAGACGCGAGGCACTGGCGGAGATCCTGCCCATGCAGCGGCAGGACTTCGTCGAGATCTTCCGCATCATGGCGGGCCTGCCGGTGACGATCCGCCTGCTCGACCCGCCGCTGCACGAGTTCCTCCCGCACGGCGATGCCGAACTGGCCGAAGTCGCGGAGGCCGCCGGCGCGCCCTTGGACGAGCTTCGGGCGCGGGCGATCAAGCTTGCCGAGGTCAATCCGATGCTCGGCCATAGGGGTTGCCGCTTGGCCATCACCTATCCCGAGATCTACGAGATGCAGGCGCGGGCGATCTTCGAGGCTTGTGCCCTCTTGCAGAAGGAGAGCGGGCTGGCGATCGAGCCCG
>JAKSDN010000874.1 GCA_022360075.1 Kiloniellales bacterium
CTTGAAGCCAAAGGTGGGCTGTATCACCTCTCAGAGAGGTGCGGCCGGACTTCTGCCGTCGTTCGACAAGGAGAGCAGGCGCATTGCCATTTCGTCCGACCTTGCTCTACGGCATCGCGACGAAGCGTCGTGGATCCCTGGCGGTCGCTGGGCTCCTAGCCTTGGCCTTGTCCGTCGCGTCGGCGGAGGTGGCAACCGCTTCCGATGAGCAAGCCTCGTTCGAACTGCTTCGTTCCCACGTGGATCGAATGCCGGCGAACAGTTGGCTCGAGCTGCCAGATGTCCATTGCCGCGATCAGTTCCCCAGCCAGGATATCTTGAAGGAATACAGAATAGCCGGTCGGACCTGGCGCGGCTGGGGCACATGGACGACGGCAGCGTTCGACGGCAGGGCGTTCTATTTCGGCCCTTGGGGCGGAAACGACGCTTATGGCGGCAACGAGACCTACCGCCTGGACCTCGAGACCCTGGAATGCGAAGTGTTCGTGCCCCTGCGTCCCCTGCTGCCCCCGGCGGAGGATTGGCCCGAGGGGGTCACCACTGAAGACTTCATGTTGCCGCCCGATCACGCTCAACAGGCTGGGTACTGCGCCATACGGTGGGCAACCGAGGACGGCACCTGGCAGCCAGGCGCCCACCCGGCCTTCCCGACAGGCGCGCACACCTATGGGGGCATGATCTACAGCCCCAAGACGAACTCGATCTTCTGGCATTCGGACCGACAGCAGTGTGCGGGGCGGGGCCAGTACAGAACATCAGGCTACTGGGAGCTGGACCTCGATCAGCCTCCCGAAAAACGCGCTTGGACCTGGTTCTACAACGCCATGGGCAGACGCGCATGGAAGATGTCGCTTCTGCCGGATGGCAACTTGCTGATCTTCACCGACTACTTCGTGCTGGTCGTCGATCCCGGCGAGATCGTGAGCCGGCGGGTAGATGAATCGGACTCCAACTCGCCGGTCGTCAGGCATCACAAGATCCTCAAGCGCTCGGCCAACATCGGTCATTCGCAATACCGATTCAGCAACGTGGCGCCGACACCGCACAGCGATGGTCTCGTGTGGGGCGTGAAGCACCACTACTTCACCATCGACCCCAAGCAACGGGACGGTTCGAAAGGCCTCGGGCCCCGGCTCCGCGAAAAGCCGCATCCCAAGGGCAAGATGCCGCCTTGGGATCAAAACTACGCGAGCGCCATCCTTTCGGCCCGCGACCGCCTGTGGCTATGGAACGGCGGCAATCAGATCGACGCCTATGACCCCGCGTCGCGCAAGTCGGTACGCTGGACCCACGCGGACGGGCCCGTTGCCGGCGCCACCGGAAAGCTGCCCTTTCAGAAGATCGTCTGGATGGAAGAGCCGGGCGTTTTCGTCGCCCACGCCAACCCCCACCGTGGTCTTTACCTGTACAAGCCGGCCGAAGACCTCACGCAGGGCGACGACCATTGGCCGCCCCACGGACCCGGGGCTTTTTGTGTCGAGGGCGGCGCATGTCTCCACACTTTCGGCGAAGCGCTGGCCGCCGTGCCGGAGGCGGGGACAGTGATCGTCAAGAAGGGCAATCACCGGGTCTGCGCCCAGGTCAATCGGGCCGCAATCACCATTGTCGGGGAGGAGGGGGCAAGCCTCGGCGGAAAGGTGTGCCGGGGCAAGGCAGCTTTGGTGGTGAACGCACCTGGCGTTACGCTGCGGAACCTGTCGATCGAACTCAACTCGACGTCCTATGACTGCATCCGTTTGCAGGCGCCGGATCTGACGCTGCAGGGCGTCCGTCTGCGGAACTGCGGCAATGGCGTGCTGAGCGCCAAGCTGCCGGGCAGCTTCACGATGATCGACAGCCTCGTCGAGAACGTCGGCGGCGATTGCAATGCGGAGGCCTGCGGGCAGAAGCACGGGGTCTATCTCTCCCTCGATCGCTGTGTGATCAAAAACAGCGTCTTTCGCCATCCCAAGAAGAAGGGGCATCTGGTCAAGAGCCGATGCCAGACGACGGTGATCGAGGACAGCTTGATCGACAGTTCGCAAGGCTCGGGCAGCCGGCTGATCGATCTACCCAACGGCGGGGTCATCGAGGTCCGCAACAATCGCCTCGTCAGCGGGGGAGAGAACATCGACGTTCTCGCAATCGGCCTCGAATGCCGCGGCAAGAACCGGCGTTGCCACGAGGGAAGCTCGGCCGTCTTCGAAGGCAACAAGGCGGAGCTCAGAGAGAAGGACTACTATCTCGTATGGCGCGACGTGCCCGATCCGCAATGGGACAACGGCCCCGTCGTGCGCGACTGGGGCCTGCCCAGTCAGGAGATCATTCGCTAGCCGCGGGGCCCTGTCTCAGTTGCGCGCGCCGTTCGGCCAAAGCTCGCGCAGCAGCGAGAGCTCCGGTCCTTCGACCCCGTGCAGGCGCTCGTACCACTGCCGGAAGATCGACGTGCTTTCCTCGAAAGAGACGACCGGACGGTAGCCGAAGTCCTGCTTGAGCGCGTCGCAGGAATGCCGCACGCCGCGGAGTTGCTGCCCGCAAAGACGCGGATCGAAGGGCGGCGCCTCGCCCACCCGCGGGATCGGGAGCGGCCCCTCGATCGACAGGCGGAGCTTGTCCTCAAGTGCGCTCGGCAGCATGGCGATGGAGCCGCGCACGGCGCGATCGAGCTTGGCGAGCAGGGGGTCCTGGCGCAGGGCGGCCCTGACGTCGCTCGAGACCAAGTGCTTTATGGTTCTGCCGAGCGATCCTTTGGCGACGCCGTTGGGCCGGGCGAGCGCTTGCAGCTCTGCGCGGCTGATCTCGGGAAGCGGCAGGTCCGGGCCCAGGCAAGGCGCCAGGCCCTCGATGAACTCGCGCCAAGTCGTCGCCTCGTCGTCGGTGACGAAATAGCGCTCTCGCTTGGCGGAGGCCTTGCTGTCGAGCACCAGCTCGACCGCATAGGCTAGGTTCTGCACGTCGACCAGGTTGCAGGGCGCCTCGCCGCCATCCATCAGGGCGAAACGCCCGGTCTTCAACAGGGCCAGGATCTGCAGCGCGTAGTAGGAGAAGGGGCCGGAGATGTTCGGCGGGCAGAGAACCACGCCTTCCAGCCCCTTGTCGCGTGCCTTCGAGACCAGGCGGTCCTGCGCCAGCTTGTACCAGCCATAGCTGCCCTTCTCCGGCTCGGTCGGTGCGGTCTCGCGCGCGCTCTCGGGCGTCGGCGGATCGCCGTAGACCGCAACGCTGCTGAGGTGAACGAAGCGTTGGACTCCCGCGGCCTGGCACTCCTCGAGGAGGTTGCGCAGGCCCGGCACCATGCGGTCCAGAGGGCCGCGGGCGCAGTTTACGACGTGGCTGCAGTCTCTCAGGACATCGCGAATTTGCTCGCGCGACAGAAGGTCGACGGAGGTCAGCGCGAAGCCGTAGCGCGCCAGGCGCCAAGCGCCGCCGCCGCTGAACACCAGCGGCTTCACCGTCATGTCGGGACGCTGGCTGAGTCTTTGGTGGACGGCCGCCCCGACCAAGCCGCTCGCGCCGAAGATCGCGACCTTCATGCCCGCCGCTCCTTGGCCGCCGGCGGATGGTCCCAGCAGCCGCTGATCGGCGTCCGCGCCGCGTAGAGCGCTTCGATCAGACGCAGCGATTCCAGGGCCTGCTCGCCCGAGACCATGGGCGCCGAGGCGCCGCGCGAGGCCTCGACGAAGTCGTGGAGCTGTCTTTGGAAGACGTTCATGCCGGGCGGGTAGACCGGCTTGCGATGGAAGAGCACTTCCTCGACCTCGGGATTCTCGTGCGGCCGTAGGGTGGCCGGTGAGTCGTCGTTCTCGCGCAGGATCACGCGGCCCTTGTCGGTATCGATCACCAGGCCGCCCTCCAGGGCGACAAGCTTGGAGAAGCGCGCAACGCCCTTGAAGCCCTCGCCATCGCCGGCACCCTCGTAGGTGAGATGGGCGACCGCGTGGGTCTCCGGCCCCTCGATCGCGTCGTCCTCGTAGCTGAAGGCGTCGGGATAGCCGAAGAGATGCAGCATCCTGTCGATGAAGTGGGTCCCCGAGACCATGACCACGCCGCCGCCGGTCGCCTTGCGGTCCAGGTGATAGCCGGAGAAGGTGCCCCAGCCGCCCACGGTCCCGTATTGATAGGCGAAGCCGCGTACCCGGCCGAAGAAGCCATCGCGCAGAAGCTGGGCCGTGGTGAGGACGTTGTCGCGGAAGCGGGTGCAATAGCCGACGGCGAGCGTCCGGTTGCTTTGCCTGGCGGCCTCCAGGACCCGACGGCCCTGTTCGACGTTCGTCGCCAGCGGTTTCTCCACCATCACGTCCAGGCCCGCCTCGAGCGCGCGGCAGGCCAGGTCGGCGTGGGTGTGGTTCGGCGTGGCCACGACGACGCCGTCGAGCTTGCCGGCCAGCTCGCCCAGATCGCGCGCCACGGCCAGCGTCACGCCGAAATCTCGCGCCGCCGCCGCCGCCCGCTCGCTTGCCGGGTCGACCAGCCCGACCAGCTCGACGCCCGGCAGGCCGAGCGCGGCCGGGATGTGCGATTGAATGGAGATCTGTCCCACGCCAACGATGGCCAGGCGATAGGGCTCCTGCTTCGAGCCGGTCTCTCTCGCGGTGGTCATGACGGCGGCTTTCTCCCGAAACTCACGTCTCAGCGCAAACTAGCAATGACCCGGTTGCTTTTTTGTTTCAGGCTCGTGCCGGATCCGGGTCGACGGTTCCCCGCGCCCAGGGGCCGGCGCAGCCTTCCCGCTGCCGCGGATTAAGCCTCTCGCGGCCCGGAAATCAACTCTTGCAGCATGCGGTCGAGATCGTCGGCCCGCTGGTCCCAGCTATTGGCCTTGGCCACGGCCCGCCGTGTCTGCGGCGTTCCGACACCGCCGTTTTCGATGGCCCGCGCCAAGGCAGCCTCCCAGCCATCCGCGGTCTCGACGATATCGACGACATCGCCGAAAGGCCGGATGGCCTCGAGACCGGCGCTGACGACCGGCCCGCCGCTGGCCAGATACTCGTGGAGCTTCAGCGGGTAGCCGTTGACCCACCAGCCGCCGGAGGTGCGGTAGGGCATGGTCGCCACATCCAGCCCCGCGAGGTAGTTCGGCAGCTCTTCGTGTGGCTTGTTGCCAAGGAAGTGGATATTGCCGATGCGCTTGAAGCGTTCCAGTGATTCGTACAGGCTCTGATTGAAGTCGTTCTTCTTCCGGTCTCCCAGAACGACGGGTCCGATGAAGAGCCAATGCCACGATGGGCGGCGGCGGGCGAGCTCTTCGATCAAGGCAAGATCGACCTTGGGCGAGAGGCGACCGACATAGCCGATCCGGGGACTTGGGATCGCCGCGAGATCCGCCGGTACGCTGAGGTCGGCGCTTCGCGAGAAGCTCTCGTAGTCGCCGCCGTTCGGCAGGACGATCGCCTTGCTCGGTCCCGGCTCCGTCAAATCCTGGGCGATGCCGGCCGTCGTCGCCAGCACGAGCTGCGCCCGCTCCGTCAACCGGGCTTCGAGTCGGGCGTGTCGCTCGCTCCAATTGGGAAAGCGCGAGAACGAGTCGAAGGCGTGATAGGCAACGAAGGGCAGGCCCGTGTGGTCGATGTAATCGGCGAGGAGCGGGTTGAACAGGAACAGGATGCCCGCGTCGCCCTTCGCCAGACGGGCTTGTCGCAGGAGATGCCGGGCGTGAAGCCGGTAGCACAGCGCGTTCCAGCGCGGGGCGGCGGACCAGCTCGGGGTGAGGCGGCCCGGCCGGTCCAGGTGCAAGCCGTCGCTGCGCTCCGACCCGGACAGTAGGGGCGCTTGACGCCACTTCTCCGTTTTTCGCTCCCAGATCGAGAGCGGCCCGTTGCTATAGACGATCGGCCAGCCTTTCCGGGCGAGCCGGGACAGAAGCTGCTGCCGTCCCGCCCAGGGGCCGCGCCAGTCGTCCAGGCTCATGGCGATGATCGGCAATCGGCTCATTGGGCGCACTCGATGATCGCTGTCATTGCCGGGGCTAGCCATCCAAGTCGCTGAGCCGTCGGCTCAGGCCGCGGTCAGGCCGCGGCTCGAAGCCCGGAGCGCGATGCTGCACCCGGGCCCTTGAGAATGCCTGAATGTAGCGCCAAATTCGGTTTGCTGGCAGGCCCTGCCGCATTGCACTAGGTTGAGTAATCTTTCTGATGTAGACACGGTCAAGCGGCGCGCCGACACCCCGGGCCGCCGCAGTTTGTCGACCACTCATTCGCCTGTCCATAGAGATGCTTCACCGTCTGCAGACCGAATTCTCACGCTTCCTCCATGGCCAGACCTGCGCCGGGATCAGGTCGACGGCGCCGCTCGAGATCAAGGACAGCGATCTCCGGATCCTGTCGATGGTCTCGCATCGCGACCTTCTGATGTACCTGGTCGCCGTCAAGTCCTTTTACAGGGAGGTCGGCGAAGGCCGAATGGTCGTCGTGGACGACGGCTCTCTGACGGCCGAGGACCATGCGCTTCTCGAACAGCAGCTCGGCGGTCCGGAAGTCTACCGCCTGCCGGACATCGATGTCGGACACTGTCCGCGCGGCGGTTGTTGGGAGCGCCTGCTGACGGTCGTTCGGCTCACCCGCGAGCACTATGTCATTCAGCTCGACTCCGACACCCTGACCAAGGGGCCGGTTCCCGAAGTCATCGAGGCGGTCAAGACCAACCGCTCCTTCGCGCTCGGCACGCGCATGGGCCAGAAGGTGATTCCCGTAGCCGAGGCCTCGGCCCTGGTCGAGGACATCGAAAGCGATCACGTCCAGGTCGTGGCGGAGCGGCACTTCCGCGATCTGAGGGACAGCGAGAACCTGCGCTACATCAGAGGATCGGCAGGCTTTTCCGGCTTCGCTCGGGGTGGCACGACGGTCGCGTGGGTCGAGGACCTCTCGCGGCAGATGCAAGACCGCATCGGCGCGAAGTGGACCGAGTGGGGCTCCGAGCAGGCCATGTCAAACCTCGTCGTCGCCAATTCGCCCGATGCCCGGGTGCTCCCCTATCCTCGCTACGCCAACTACGACCTGGACATGGACCCCGAGGCCGCCGTGTTCCTGCACTTCATCGGCAGCTTTCGCTACGACCGCGGCGTCTACCGGCAAGAGAGCCGTCGCGTGGTCGAGCGTCAGGGACGGGCTGCCTAGCGCGGTCAGGCATGATCCCCGTTTCGGCGCCTAGCGCTGAGCGCCGTTTCCCAATCCCCTGAGGAAGTCGTCCAGCTTCGCGAATTGCTCTTGCCGCGAAAAGCCGCGCCGGGCCGACTCATCGAGGGCGGGGATGTCGCCCTGCCGCTTGGCGGCGATCCAGGCTCGAAGCTGATCGGCGATGGCCTGCGGGTCGTTGCGGAAGAAGCCGGCCTGACGCTCTCCGATGAGCGTCGCGGGCACGCCGTCCTCCAGGCCGAGGCCGAGGATCGGGCGTCGCGCGCCGAGGTACTCGAACAGCTTGCCCGGCACGTTGCCCTGCTCTTTGGGGTCGTTCCACTGCATGAGCAGCAGCACGTCGGCCGCCTGCTGAAGCTCGACCGCCTCCTTGTGCGGCACCTCGGGCAGGACCGAGACCAGGTCCGAGACGCCGAAACGCTCGGCCAAGGGATAGACCTGGGTCTCGTCGGTGCCGAGGAAGTCGACCCGCGCGTCGGCGGGAGTTGCCCCGATATGCGCAAGCGCGGCGAAAAGCGGCGAGGGGTCGCGCCGTCCGGGATAGATCCGTCCGGTGTAGAGGATCCTCAAGAAGCGCTCTTCGGCGGCCCCGGGGGCCGGACCCGAGAGCAGCTCCGGATCGTAGCCGTTGTAGACCACGGCCGTCGGCTTGCCGTACTTCTCCCGATAGGCTTCGGCCCAGGGCTCCGAGACGGTCACGATGGCGCCAGCCTTGGCGATGATGCGCCGCTCCCACCAGTCCTCCAGGCGGCCGCGCCAGGCCGGTGGCGGGTAGTAGGGATCGCCAACCCAGCGGTCGCGGAACTCGATCACCAGGCGTGCCCCGAACAGCGGCTGTAGACGGGCTGCGATCAGGAAGGCCGTGAAAGGAGGGCCGCTGGCAAAGATGAGCTCAGGCTGCCAGTCCCTCAGCGCCGAACGAGCGGCCCTGGTGGCGTGCGGATACCAGCCGATGCGCGAGTCGGGCAGGTTCGTCAAGTTCCGGTAGCCGTCGCCCAGGGGCGACAACAGAGCCCTGGCCGCGGCGATGGACCCGCCGCCGCCGGCTGGCGCCGATCCGCCGCTGCCGCCAGGTCCGGACGCGCCGCCGCCGGGAGAGGCGGCCTGAGCTGTCACCGGCCGTCGCAGCGGTCGCAGGAGGGTCTTGCCAAGCGCGGAGAGCCGCCGGGGCAGGCCGTTCACGTCGGTCCAAGGCGCATAGATCAGCCGATCGGCCTCGAGCGCGCAGCCGAGCGTCTGCGGGTAAGGCAAGCCGCTGCCTGCGAGGACGCGAACATCGTGGCCCTGGGCCAGAAGGTACTCGCAGCATCGGCTAACGCGTACCGCGCCGATCGTGTTGGCCGGCGGGAAAAACCAGGAGATGACGAGGATTCGCACCGGGTTCGACAGCTTCAGTGAGGATTACGGTTATCGGAAACGGGCGTCGTCGGACAGCGGCGGTGAAGCCAGGCCACGGTCGGCCAGAGATGCCCGGCTCAGCGTGGCGGAGACGGCATCACGGCCGGTCGGCTACAGGGCCGTCCGCGCGCTTGGCGGCGCGCGAGGCGATGGAGACCGTCGAGGGCCGCGGGACGACTTCCGGCGCCTCGACCGCCGCTTCGGGTTTCGACTCCTTGTCCGCGACCGCCTTGGCGATCACGAGGATCGCGACGAGATGATAAAACAGGTCGTAGAAGGCCAGGTTGAGGAACAGTCCGCAAACCATGTAGCCGACCAGACTCACCTGGCACATCGCGCCGAGGTCCGCTGCCCATTCGGTGTCCGGCTTTTTCCTATGCTCACGAATGAGCGATGTCGCGCAGGTGTAGGTGGCCAACAGGAGCGACAGGAAGATCACCAGTCCTGGGAAGCCGTGCTCGCCGAGCACCTCGAAGTAGTTGCTGTGGAAGGCACGCTGGGTATCGGCCTCGGGGACGTAGGAGAAGAACAGCTCCCGGTGACGGTTCACCCGGAAGCCGCCGCCGGTGAAGGGCCGATCGAGCGCGAGCTTGAAGGCGAAGGTCCAGGCCTGGAAACGGCCTTGGGCCGAGGGGTCTTCCTCGTAGTGCTTGATGCTCTCCATGCGCTCGATCCAGTGGTCCGGCGCCATCAAGACGGCGAAGGCGACGACGACCACCCCGGCGATGCCCACGAGGAAGCGCTGGCGCGACTTCGCCAGGAGGAAGAGCAGCATGGCGATGCCGGCAACGAAGGCGCCGCGCGAATGCGAGCCGATCACGGCGATGCAGGTTGCGAGCATCGCTCCGTTCAAGCCCCAACGGACCCACTGGACGCCGCTGTGCAGGCTGAGATAGCGCATCAGCGGGACCGTCATGATCAAGGCGAGCGCAAGGGCGTTGTTGTCGGCGATGAAGCTGTCGGACGGTCCCCATACGCGAGAGCCGCCGCCACTGATGAGCGTGAAGATACCGCCCTTGATTCCGTAAAAGCCAAGTGAAACGACGATCATCCAAATCAAGGCGTGAAGTCGTTCTCTATTGTTGATGAGAACCATGGTGACGAAGGTCATCAACAGGATCTTCATCGACTGGTCCCACTTCACGAAAGCGGCATCGGGCAGGATCGCCACGACCGTGGTGAAGGAGACCCAGATGGTCAGAATGATGAGAAGAATTGTGGCCATGTGCATGGGCAGGCGCTTGGCCTCCCGGGACAGCACGACGGCGATCAAGGTCGTCGCGCCCACCGCCATGGCCAGCGGCAGGTCATAGGCGAAGCCCCAGGCGAGCCGATGCGGGTTCATATAGGAGATCCAGCACCAGATCAGGATCCCGATATAGGGGCGCACCAAGATGAGCGGCAGCGTGTTGAGCACCGTCAGCACGATGAGCAGGTCGCGCATCGGCAGCCCTTTTCTGTCCCGTTTGAACGTCTTTTGGCTCTAAGGCGCAGAGCCTAATGGCCAATACTTACCAAACTGCGATTGAGCGAATCCAGCGTTACCGGACCCCGCCCGAGCCCCAGCCCGCGCATCGAAGGCGCCCGAGCCCTGGCTCTATGGCATGTTCGACGGCCCGGCGGTTGTGTCTTGCGTCACACTATTTCAAGATCGGTGCCTCGATCCAGCCTTGATCCCTTTCCATCATGGCCATCGAGGCGCCCTTAGCCTCGAGCCCGAAGATGCGGTTCTTATACAGAATTTATGCCTATCGGTTGATGCGGCGGGTGCGAGGGGGGCCGCTGCCGAAGCATGTCGGGATCATCCTCGACGGCAACCGGCGCTACGCGCGCCGCAAGCAGATCGACGATCCGCGCGACATCTATCAGATCGGTGCCGGAAAGCTCGACGAGGTGCTGGCCTGGTGCGCGGAAATCGGCATCAAGGCCATCACGCTGTGGGTCTGCTCGACGGAGAATCTCGCGCGCTCCGAACAGGAGGTCTCTGGGATCCTCCGGGCGGTGGAGACGAAATTGTCGAACCTTGCCGACGATCCTTGGATCCACCGCCGCGGCATCAGGGTCCGTGCGGCCGGCAAGCTCGATGTACTGCCGCTGTCCACCCGCGAGGCCATCAGCGCGGCCGAGGCGGCCACCCGCGACTACGAGGCCATGACCCTGACGATCGCCGTTGCCTACGGCGGGCGCGAGGAGATCGTCGACGCAATGCGGTCGTTCCTGAAGGATCAGGCGCTTGCCGGTGCCGAGCTCGGCGAGGTCGCCGAGCTGGTCACGACCGAGGCGATCGGCCGCTATGTCTACGTGCCCGACCTGCCCGACCCCGACCTGATCATCCGCACCAGCGGCGAAACCCGGCTTTCGGGCTTTCTGCTGTGGCAGAGCGCCTACAGTGAGTTCTACTTCTGCGACGTATTCTGGCCGGCGTTCAGGAAGATCGACCTTTTGCGTGCCGTGCGCTCCTACCAGCAGCGCCAACGGCGTTTTGGACGTTAGCGCGTTCGTCGATCCGCTGGCAAAGCCTCGGAATCTCTGATCGGACATCGAGATCGCCCTTGCGCGGGAGGGATTTTCCATCTTCCTGGAACTTGGTCATCTATTCGCCATGATCTTCTGCTATCGAACGTCCTAGTCGGCTCGAAATGGCTTGACTTCTTGGCCAGAGCGAGGCTTCGACAGGAGCGTCGGGGCGGACAGGATGGTCGAAGGTGCAGCGGCTTGTCGCGTCCCGGCGCTTGGCGGGCGGACGGGTCGGAAGACGGTTAGGCTTTTGCGATGGGGGCTTGGCGGCGCGCAGCCGCCGAGCGCGTTAACGGGGCCAGTTTTGAGGCATTTGAAGGTGGGGCCCCGAGGTCCCGGCGGTGACGCGGATCAGGCCGTGGCGCCCATCGCGATTTGAGGCCAGCTCGGTGGCAGGCGGTTTCCGCGAACGGCAACGTGCCACGGCGACAGTCACTGGATTGGACGGGCGCCTTGGGAGAGAACGATCAGTGAGGCCGAGGATCGCGGTTTGACTGAAGTGAACAGAGACTTCAAGGCCCGATCTTCACCGTGTCAAAGTCATGAGGAAAGTAAATTTCGTTAACTATAATACGAGAGGAGAATTTCATGTACGATTTTGATTCATGGGGTGCCAAATTTCTTAAGTGTTTGTCAGAAGATTTTTGTGTATAATGCGCTTGGTTTTGGGTTGATCTTGGGCTCGGGTAACCTTAATACATAGGGTTCTGACCCCTGGGCTCGTTTTGGCGTTGCGGGGCACATGCACGAGATCTACGGCCAACTTCTCTTTTATGTCAATGCGTTGTGGCAGAGGCGCTGGCTCGCCTTGAGCACCGCTTGGGCGGCCTGTTTGGCCGGCTGGGTGACCGTGGCGACGATCCCGGATTCCTTCACATCCTCGGGCCGGATCTACGTCGACACACTGAGCGTCCTTCAGCCGCTGTTGAGCGGCCTCGCGGTCGAGCAGGATATCGAGTCCGAGCTCGTGGTGATGAAGCAGACGCTGCTGAGCCGGCCGAACCTCCTAAAGGTGGCCCGGGTCACGGATCTCGATTTGACGGCGACGACCGAGACCGAGCTCGATCAATTGGTCGACGAGCTCAGGGGCAACACGAAGGTAGTCGCGAACGAGCAGCATCTCTTCTGGATCGGCTACGACAGTGATGATCCCGTCAAGGCGCGCGACATCGTTCAGGCTCTGATCACGATCTTCGTGGAGAGCAATCTCGGCGAGAACCGCACCGACATGGACGCGGCGCGGCAGTTCCTCGACGAGCAGATCCAGGCCTACGAGATCCAGCTCGAGGAGGCCGAGCAGCGCAAGGCACGCTTCAAGCAGCGAAACCTGGGCCTGCTGCCCGGCTCCCAGGGATACCACGGCCGTCTGGAGCGCACGCAAGAGAACCTCAAGCAGATCAAGGCGCAGCTTCAGGAGGGCGAGGCCCAGCTCGCGGTGATCCAGCGCGAGCTGACCTCTATCCCGGAGTACTTGACCGTCGGCCAGGGCGCGGGGATCGGGCCGCCGTCGATTTCGGAAACGCGGATCGTCGAGCTGGAGACCGCGCTCGACAATCTGCTCACGCGCTATACGGAAAAGCATCCCGACGTCATCAACGTGCAGCGCCGGCTCGATCGCCTCTATCAAGAGCGCGAAGAGGAGCTTCAGGCAGCGCTGGAGTTCGTCAGCGGCGAAGGCGACCTTGGATCGGACGACGGCGACGTCGACGGCATCCCGAACCCGCTATACGGCCAGCTTCAGATCAGGGCGATCGAGCAGGAAGCGAACGTCGAGGTGCTGCGCGCCCGCGAGCGGGAGCTGGAAGCGCGGGTCGCGGAGATCGAAAACCTGGCCTCGGCCGTGCCGGTCGTGGAGGCCGAGTACGCCAAGCTCAACCGGGACTACAACGTCCTGCATTCCAAGTACCAGGAGCTGATCTCCCGGCGTGAGTCGGCCAAGATCTCGCAGGATCGCGAGGTGCGCGCCGAGAAGGTCCAGTTCCGCATCGTCGAGCCGCCGAAGGTCCCGACCCTGCCGAGCGGACCGAACCGGCCGCTCTACCTGGCTGCGGCGACCATCGTGGGCCTCGGCGTTGGCGTCGGCTTCGCGCTGCTGACGACGATTCTGGACACGACCTACGCCAACCCGTCGAATCTGGGCTCGGCTTTCCGCTTGCCCGTCTATGGAACCGTCTCTTCGATCGCGAGCCTGAGGCGCCGCCGTTTCGCGTTTGCCAATATCACTGCGACTTTCGTCGTCTTTCTCGGGATACCGACGGTCCTTGTGGGCCTGCTCATCGTCGAGAGCCAAGTCGGCTTGGGCAGTATCGATGTCGCCGGCCTCGGCACCGGTTACATCGATGACCTGATGACGAGGGTGAACGGCTACGTGCAGAACTTCGTCGGCGGACTCATGGGCCAGATCAAAACGTCGATCTCTCTAGGAGGTCTGAGCGCGCAATGAGCATCATCGAACGAGCCGCTGGACGCCTCCAAACGGAACAAGGCGCCGCTTCACCCGCCGATCGGCTGCCGGGCGCGCCGCCGCCGCCGACGCCGGAGGAACTCGACCGCGTCGTCGCGGCCGCGGAAAGCCTGGCGAACTCGCCCCTGCATGGCGGTAACGAGCATTCGGGTAACGGCGGTCATCCGGGCGCCATACGGGATCTGCCTCCGCCGCCGCCGAACGGCGATGGAGCGTCGGCCGCGGGAAGCGGCGTGCAGGACAGCGCTCTGCCGGCCCGCTCGAACGCCAAGACCATCGAAGTCGACTTTGAGCGCCTGCGCACGCAGGGCATCATCTTTCCCGGCGTCGGCCGCAGCCAGCTCACCGAAGAGTTCCGGCACATCAAGCGCAACATCCTCTATCGGGATCTGGGTCAGGGTACGAAGAACGAAAACACCCTGATGATCACGAGCTGCCTTCCCGCCGAGGGCAAGACCTACACCGCCATCAACTTGGCGATCAGCATCGCGTTGGAGCAGGATCTGACGGTGCTCCTGATCGACGCCGACTTGACGCGTCCGGGCTTGTTTCGCCGTCTTGGCTTCACCGCGGATGTCGGCTTCGTCGATCTGCTGCAGAATCCGTCGCTGGATGCCGGCGACGTCATGTATCGCACGAATATCGACAGCCTGAGCGTCGTGCCGGCGGGCAAGCAAAACGCCTTGAGCACGGAGCTTCTGGGCAGCAATCGGATGGATGCCGTCGTGCGCGAGCTTTCGGAGCGCTATTCCGACCGCATCGTCATCTTCGACGCGCCGCCGGTGCTGGCGACGACCGAGCCGTCGGTGCTCGCCATGCATGTGGCGCAGGTCGTGTTCGTGGTCGAGGCGGAGCGCGTGAGGCATTCCACCATCAAGACCGCTCTCGAGCTGGTATCCATGTGCCCGAATATCGGCTTCGTCTTGAACAAGCTGCGGCCGCAACTTGGGCAATCGAATTTCGGTCAGTATTACTACCAGTACGGCGACTACTACGCGCGCTAGACAGGAAGTTTGACGCCGATGAGGTCCGCAACGCGACCGGCGAGGATTGCCTTGCCTTCGACGAATAGAGACAGCCGCGGGGCGGGCGGTCGCGGAATGTGCGCATCGCGCACGGTTCTGGGCCGGCCGATCTGATGTACGAGCAGTTTTTCCACCTGGAAGGTCTGCCGTTCCAGATCACGCCCGATGCGCGGTTCTTTTTCAACGCCGGTCCCCACCGCAAGGCTCTGGCCTACGCGACCTACGGTCTCAGCAAGGGCGAGGGATTCCTGGTCATCACCGGGGAGGTCGGTGCCGGCAAGACCACGCTCGTCGACTACCTGCTCGGAACACTGCATCAGCAGCGCTTTCTCGTCGGCAAGGTGGTCACGACCCAACTCGAGGCCGCGCCGCTCCTCGTGATGATCGCCTCGGCCTTCGGGGTGCCGTTGAACGGCCACGGCGCGTCGGACAAGGGCAGCCTGATCAGTCGGTTGGAGCAGTTCTTCGTCGACAACTACAAGAAGGGCGAGCGGACCCTGCTGATCGTCGACGAGGCCCAGAACCTGGAGCCGGGCGCGCTTGAAGAGCTCAGGATGCTGTCGAACTTCCAGTGCGGCTCGGCCCCGGTGATCCAGATCTTTCTGCTCGGGCAGCCCGAGTTCCGGCGTGTGCTCGCCGTGCCTTCGCTCGATCAGCTTCGCCAGCGCGTCATCGCCTACTACCACCTGACGGCGCTCGAGCGCGAGGAGACGCAAGACTACATCCTGCACCGTCTGCGCCAAGTCGGCTGGCGCGATGATCCGAAGTTCGCTCCGGAAAGCCTTGCGCTCATTCACGACGAGACCGCGGGAATCCCGCGTCGGATCAATCTGCTTTGCGACCGGATCCTGCTCTACTGCTACTTGGAAGAGAAGCATCTGGTCGCCCCCGACGACGTGCGGACCGTGATCGACGACATGAGGGAGGAAGACCTGACGCCCCGGCCGACGGATCTTCAGCCCAGCTTTCAGCAGCAGCAGGTCGTGCAACAATATGCCGACAGGAGCTCGGCTCCGGCCGTTCAGCCAAGGGCGAACGGTCATCTCGATGCTGGTCAGGGACGGCTCAGCCACGACGTTTCGGGAGACGCGAGCCTTCGGGACCTGGTCGATCGTGTCAGCGAACTGGAAGTGAAGTTGAGCCGGATCGGTGAGGGCCTCGAGGGGAGCCGTGAGAAAGCCCAACGCAGCAACGGCGACGGTTAGCGCGGATCAGCACCCGGCCTCGCGGGGCGGCGTGACGCGTGGGCAGGGCCCGCGGGCCCGTCTGCGCAGCGTTGACGCGTGTTCGGACGATGACCGACCGGTCAGCGACGCCCCAGCGCGGGCCAGCCAAGAATCGCCGACAGCGCCGGACCAGGCTTGTGGATCGGGGGGCGCAGCAAGCCTATCTGCGGCCTCGCGGGTCAACGCGATGTCGGTCGACGTCGAGGACTACTACCAGGTCTCGGCCTTTGCCGACGCGGTCGCGCGCGACGATTGGCCGGCCATGGCCAGCCGTGTCGAGCGCAACACCGATGCGGTCCTCCAGATGTTCGCCGATCACGGCATCTCCGCCACCTTCTTCACGCTCGGCTGCGTCGCGGAGCGCTATCCCTCTCTGGTGCGCCGGATCGTCGAGCAGGGCCATGAGCTGGCGAGCCATGGCTTCGCCCATTGGCGGGTCCACGAGCAGTCACAGGCCGCCTTCCGCGAAGACGTGGCGCGCACGAAGAAGCTGCTCGAAGACGTCGGCGGCGTCGGCATCGAAGGCTATCGGGCAGCGAGCTTCTCGATCAACCAAAGCACGCGCTGGGCATTCGATGTCCTGGCGGAAGAGGGCCATCGCTACAGCTCCAGCGTCTATCCGATCCGCCACGACCTCTACGGCATGCCGGATGCCCCGCGCTTCCGCTATCTGCCGACCGAGCGCTCGTCCTTTCACGAGATCCCGATGACGACGCTGGAGATCGGCCGGCTCAAGCTGCCGTGCAGCGGCGGCGGATACTTCAGGCTGCTGCCCTATGGCTACAGCCGCTGGGCCTTGCGCCGCCTCAACGAGCGGGAAGGTCAGTCGGCCATGTTCTATTTCCATCCGTGGGAGATCGATCCGGATCAGCCTCGGATCGCCACGCGTTCCTGGCGCTCGCGGCTGCGCCACTACACGAACCTCGGCCGCATGGAGGACCGATTGCGCCGTTTGCTGCGCGACTTCCGCTGGGACCGGGTCGACCGGGTCTTTCTGCCGGCGGAAGAGGTTCCGGGATGATCGGCGCGTGGCTGGGCAAATCCAAGTAAGACACCTCGACGACGGCGTCGCGGCGCGGTGGGACCGCTTCGTCGAAAGCTGTCCCGAGGCGACCTTCTTCCATCTCTCGGGTTGGAAGAAGGTCGTGGAGGAGAGCTTCGGCCATCGCTGCCCTTCGCTCTACGCCGAGGCCGATGGCGAGATCCGCGGCGTCCTGCCCCTCGTTCACCTGGATAGCCGGGTCTTCGGCAGCGCCTTGGTATCGAACGCCTTTTGCGTCTATGGCGGCCCGGCGACGAGCGACGATGCGGCCCGTCAAGCCCTGGACGCGGCGGCGATAGAGCTCGCCGAGAGGCTGCGGGTCGAGCACCTGGAATACCGGCCGCTGCGGCCTTCCGACCGTGGCTGGCCCGCCAACGCCGATCTCTACTGCACCTTCAGAAAGGCGATCGCTGCGAACGACGAAGAGAATCTGAAGGCGATCCCGAGAAAGCAGCGGGCGATGGTCCGCAAGGGCATCAAGAACGGCTTGACCGGCGTCGAAGACGAGACGGTCGAGCGTTTCTTCCGCATCTACGCGACCAGCGTTCGCGACCTCGGCACCCCGGTCCTGCCGCGCGGCTATTTCGCCAACCTGAAGCGGGCCTTCGGCGAGAACTGCCGGATCCTGACGATCGAGTCCGAAGGTCAGGCGATCGCCAGCGTCATGAGCTTCTACTTCCGTGACGAGGTGAGCCCCTACTACGGTGGCGGTCTTCCCGCGGCGCGGCGACTGGCCGCCTACGACTTCATGTATTGGAGCGTCATGCAGCGGGCCTGCGCGGAGGGCCGTCGGCTCTTCGACTTCGGCCGCAGCAAGCGCGGGACCGGCTCCTTCAGCTTCAAGAAGAACTGGGGCTTCGAGCCCGAGCCGCTGCACTACGAGTACAAGCTTCTGCGCCGCCAAGAGATACCGCAGGTCAATCCGCTAAATCCGAAGTATCGCTTGGCTATCGCGGCCTGGAAGCGGCTACCGCTCACCGTCGCCAATCTCTTGGGGCCTCAAATCGCACGGAACCTCGGATGAGGGGCGGGATGCCTATCGGAACCAAGAAGGTGGAAAGCGAAGCGATAAGGGAGAGGCGTCTTGTCATGAACGACAGGCGGATCGTGGAGCGGCGGGTGACAGTGGTGTGCTCGGCTTTTGATACCCGGCACGATGACCTCTGCGGAGGCGGGCGATGAGCGCCGAGCGCGAGGGCGCCTTCGACGTCCCGAGGTCCCGTGCAAAGGCGCGGCGCCGGACCGGCGTCTTGGGCCTCGTGGGCGGCGCTATGGCACCTCAGGAGCGGCCACAGGAGCCAGCGGCGGCAAGTGGCTTGGAAACGCCGCCGCGCGGCCGTAGCGATGAAGACCGCGCTGCGGTGCTCGCCCGGTGGCGGCCCTGTCTGGTCGCCTTGGCGGTCGGGATCGTCGCGATCTTGGCGCTGTTCTATCAGACCGCCGGCAGCATGGTGGCGATCTGGCTGGAGTCGACCGCCTTCGAGCACGCCTTCCTGGTCGTTCCGATCGCCTTGTATCTGATCTGGCGGGACCGCGAGGCCGTGGCGCGGCTGGCGCCGGTCGCCAATCCGCTCGGTCTCGTGCTGCTGGCCGGCGCGGCCGCCTTGTGGCTGCTGGGCGATTTCGGTGGCGTGCAGATGGCCAAGCATGTCGCGGTCGTCGGCATGGTGCAGAGCCTTTGCTTGGCGGTGCTGGGCTGGGCCGTGGTCAAGCGTTTGGCCTTCCCGCTCTTCTTCCTGGTCTTCTGCGTTCCCTTCGGGCTGTTCCTCATTCCGCCTTTGCAGGATTTGACCGCCGACTACGTGGTCGCGCTCTTGCGGCTGACCGGCATGCCGGTGTTCCACGACGGCATCATGATCTACATC